>NZ_CP067393.1:2700000-3000000 GCF_016653615.1 Entomomonas asaccharolytica
CAGTGATTTTCCCTTTTTCTACTAGTTTGTTAAGGGTTTTTGTTAAACTATCCTTGGCTGCTTGAGCGCCACCTTCACGAGCATCAAATAAAAACACATCAATATCAGCTTGGGCAGCAATTTGAGCAATACCAGCACCCATAACACCCGTACCGATAATACCCATTTTTGTTATCGTTTGAATAGCCACAATTTATTCTCCTTTGTAATTTGGTGCACGCTTCTCAACAAAAGCATTAGCACCTTCTTTTTGGTCTTGAGAGTTGAAAAGAATTTGGAATGCTTTACGCTCTAACATTAGTGCAGCATCTAAAGGTAAATCCATACCTGCTAAAACAACTTCTTTAATTTGGGCAATAGCAATTGGTGGCATTTTGGCAATTTCTTTAGCCATTTCAATCGCACGAGGGATGGTTTGATCGTTGGCAACTACTTCGCTCACTAAACCAATAGTTAAAGCTTCAGGGGCTTTTATCATACAACCCGTTAAAATCATACGCATTGCTTGGTATTTACCAACCGCACGAATTAAACGCTGAGTACCACCTGCACCAGGCATCACACCCACTTTAACTTCTGGCTGACCAAAACGGGCAGATTCTCCTGCGATAATAATATCGGCATGCATCGCTAACTCACAGCCACCACCTAAGGCATAACCATTTACCGCGGCAATAACAGGTTTTGGGCAGTTGGCGATAGCTTGCCAATAATGTTCTGTATGACGACTGTACATAGCAATAGTAGTAGCCGTAGTCATATCTTTAATATCTGCACCAGCAGCAAATACTTCTTCGCCGCCTGTTAATACGATAGCTCTAATTTCAGCTTTATTACTAAGATCAAGGAAAACATCAGCTAACTGCTTTCTTACATCATTACTAAGCGCATTTTTAGCTTGTGGGCGGTTCAAACGAACAAGTGCAACTTGTTCAGCAGGATATTCAACTAATACTAGAGGTTCTGACACTGCTTCCATATTTACAACTCCACTCAATTTATTTATTTTGTTATGCGAAATATGATTTTGTTTTCAATTTCATTCTATCTCAGTAAAACTAATGAGTAAATGAAATAACTTTATATTATTTGTAATTTGTTGAATAATAATAAAATATAGGATTTTTATAAGACTTATGTATATCAAAATATTTCACGATACGAAATATAGTTTTGTTTCTATTGATTTTTATTAAGGACTCAGTTTATTATGCAACCCTATAAAAACAAAAAAGGGAGTCAAAAACTAATGCAGTTAGATAGTAACCATCACCGTTTACTAGATCCAATGAATAATGCTGATGAAGAAATTAAAGATCGTCAGTTTGTTACTGCACTAGCTAGAGGTTTGGAGCTATTAAGATGTTTCGGCCCTAAAGAAACTGCTTTGGGTAATCAAGAGCTGGCTCATAAAACTGGCCTACCAAAACCTACTGTTTCCCGTTTAACACATACCCTTACTCGTTTAGGTTATCTAAAAAAACTACCTAACACCAGTAAATACCAATTAGATGTAGGCGTATTAGCATTTGGTTATAGACTACTTAATAACCTATCTATTAAAAGTGTGGCGAGACCTTTAATGGAAGAAATGGCTAAATACGCTAAAGCTGCTGTAGCGATGGCAACCAGAGATAGGCTACAAATGGTTTACCTAGATGTAGTCCATGGGGAAGCCAATTTAACCATGCGTCGTCAAGCAGGTAGTTACTTACCTATTCATGCGAGCTCGGTAGGCCGTGCTTGTTTAGCAGCCATGCCAGAAAGTGAACGCGAATTTATCTTAAACCATTTAAAAACGCGCAATAAGCAAGAATGGCCTGCTATTCAAAAAGGATTAGAACAAGCTTTTAAAGATTATAAGAAACATGGCTATTGTCTATCATTGGGGGATTGGCATAGAGAAGTTAACTCAGTAGCTGTACCAATGATTGATAATAATGAATTAATTGTATTTAATTGCGGCGGCCCAAGTTTTCATTTATCTAGAGAAAAAATAGAAACCGATATTGGGCCACGTTTAGTCAATATGGTTAGCAATATTCAAGGCACCATACAATAATAACAAACTAAATATTAGGAGAAAATAATGATTAGAGACCAGGAAACACTGAATATTTTATTAGACTCAATTAATAATTTTGTTAAAAATGAGTTACAACCTATTGAAGAAGAAGTAGCAGACAACGACGAAATACCTGAAGATGTAGTGCAAAAAATGCGCGAGTTAGGATTATTTGGCTTCGCCCTACCTGAGCAATATGGCGGTTTTGGGGTAACCATGGAAGAAGAAGTACAAATAGCATTTGCTTTAGGGCATACTTCTCCAGCTTTCCGTTCATTAGTAGGTACTAATAATGGTATTGGTGCACAAGGTATTTTAATTGATGGTACGGAAGAGCAAAAAGAAAAATACTTACCAAAATTAGCATCAGGTGAAATTATTGGCTCATTCTGCCTCACTGAACCTGACTCTGGTTCAGATGCTGCGTCATTAAAAACCACAGCCATTAAAGATGGCGATCACTATATTCTTAATGGTACTAAACGTTTTATTACCAATGCACCTCATGCAGGTATTTATACGGTAATGGCTCGCACTAATCCCGATATCAAAGGCGCTGGTGGTATCTCTGCTTTTATTGTAGAAAGAGGGACACCTGGGCTAACTATTGGTAAACCAGATAAGAAAATGGGACAACAAGGTGCTCATACCGCCGATGTTATTTTCGAAAACTGCCGTGTTCCTGCATCACAACTTATTGGCGGTGTAGAAGGTGTTGGCTTTAAAACAGCGATGAAAGTACTCGATAAAGGTCGTTTACATATTGCTGCTACTTGCGTTGGTGTAACCGAAAGAATTTTAAGAGAAGCCTTGCGTTATGCAATGGAAAGAAAACAATTTGGTAGACGTATTGTAGATTTCCAAATGATCCAAACTCTACTTGCCGAAAGCAAGGCAGAAGTTTATGCGGCTAAATGTATGGTAATAGACGCTGCACGCAAAAAAGATGAAGGTCAAAATGTAATCACTGAAGCCTCCTGCGCCAAAATGTTTGCCTCAGAAGTTTGTGGCAAAGTGGCAGATCGTGCAGTACAAATTTTTGGTGGTGCTGGTTATATTAAAGATTATGGTATTGAACGCTTTTATCGTGATGTACGTTTATTCCGTATCTATGAAGGTACTACCCAAATACAGCAAATTGTAATTGCCAGAAATATGGTAAAAGAAGCAGAAAACGAAGGTTTTTAAAAAATATATGATACTTTGTTTTTAATATTTTCACCCACAGCAGAAGATAAAGAGGACCCCCATGAAGGTACTTGTAGCAGTTAAACGAGTGGTTGACTACAACGTAAAAGTCCGTGTTAAAGCAGACAATACCGGAGTTGACCTAGCCAATGTCAAAATGTCAATGAACCCCTTTTGCGAAATTGCCGTAGAAGAAGCAATACGTTTAAAAGAAAAAGGCATAGCCAGCGAAGTAATAGCCGTATCCGTAGGTCCAGCAGCGGCACAAGAACAACTTCGTACCGCCCTAGCGCTAGGTGTTGATCGTGCCATCCTAGTAGAAGCTGAAGACAACCTAAGCTCCCTAAACGTAGCCAAAATACTCAAAGCTATCGTTGACAAAGAACAACCACAACTCATCATCCTCGGCAAACAAGCCATCGATACCGACAACAACCAAACTGGTCAAATGCTAGCTGCCCTTGGTGGTTACTCACAAGGTACCTTTGCCTCCAAACTAGAAATAGTAGGCGACAAAATCAACCTTACCCGTGAAATCGATGGTGGTTTACAAACCGTAGCACTCACCCTACCCGCCGTAGTCACTACCGACCTACGACTAAACGAACCACGCTACGCCTCCTTGCCCAACATCATGAAAGCCAAGAAAAAGCCATTAGAAACTACCAGCCCTGCTGACCTAGGTATCACTGTCAACAACACAGTCACCACCTTAAAAGTAGAAGCACCTGCGGCACGTAAAGCAGGCATCAAAGTAAGCTCAGTAGCAGAACTTGTAGACAAACTAAAGAACAGAAGCGAAGGTGATCTAATGACAATCCTTGTTATAGCAGAACACAACAACACAACACTCAACCCAGCCACCCTAAACACCGTAGCAGCAGCCCAAGCTATTGGTGGCGACATCCACCTACTCGTAGCAGGCCAAAATGCCCAACCCGTAGCTGACGCAGCAGCCAAAGTACAAGGTGTAAGCAAAGTCCTGTTAGCAGACAACGCAGCCTATGGTCATATGCTACCTGAAAATGTAGCCAAACTTATTGTAGGCCTAGCCAACAACTACAGCCATATCCTAGCACCAGCCACTACCGATGGTAAAAACTACCTACCACGCGTAGCAGCTCTACTAGACGTAGACCAAATCTCAGAAATCATCGCTGTAGAAAGTCCAGATACCTTCAAGCGTCCTATCTATGCAGGAAACGCCATTGCTACCGTACAAACCACAGCCAACATCAAAGTGATTACTGTACGCTCTACAGGTTTTGATGCGGTATCTGCTGAAGGTGGTAGTGCAGCCATAGAAACCATCAGCGAAGCAACTGATGCAGGCGTATCCAGCTTTATCAACGAAGAACTGGCCAAATCAGACCGTCCAGAACTAACTGCAGCCAAAGTCATCATATCAGGTGGTCGTGGCCTACAAAATGGCGACAACTTCCAACTTCTCTATGCGTTAGCAGACAAACTAAATGCAGCGGTAGGTGCTTCACGTGCGGCAGTAGACGCTGGCTATGTACCTAACGACCTGCAAGTAGGTCAGACAGGTAAAATTGTAGCCCCAGAACTCTACATTGCTGTTGGTATTTCAGGCGCTATTCAACATTTGGCGGGTATGAAAGACTCCAAAGTAATTGTTGCTATCAACAAAGACGAAGAAGCACCTATTTTCCAAGTAGCTGATTATGGCTTGGTGGGTGACTTATTTGAGCTAGTGCCAGAACTCACTAATGCACTATAAGTAGCTAACACTACTTATAGTTTCAACGTATCAATACTGTCACTCTGTTATTGATAATTGTTAGGTAGGTTTAATGTTTATCATTAACCTACCTTTTTTATTAGCAAAAAAATAGGGCAACTAATTTAGTTAGTCACCCTACTTTTTAAGTTTTATTAATAAAATACGATTATTTAACTTTACGAATAGTATCTACATCAATCTCAACAGAGTTCCAATCTTTATCTACTTCGCCATAAATTTCAACAAGATCGTTTGGACCAACTGTTACACCTCTCCAATCATCATCATCGATTTCAACAGTAATCTCACCTGTGTTATCTTTAAAGGTGTATTTTTCTTTACCTAAATGCTTAACGATATTACCACGCAATGTTACTTTACTATCATCACGCATTTGTTTAGCTTGCTCAACAGTGGTTACTGAAGTAGTTGCTCTAGGTCCACTATAACCACCTTTTTCGGTAGTAGAAGATGAAGGGCCAGTAAATCCACCCTGCTGTGCGAATGCAGCTGTGCTACCTAAAGTTAATAACGCTGTAGCTATTACTAATGCTTTTTTCATAATAAAAACTCCCATCAATCTATTTATAATCTTCAATAAAATCTTATATAGTATTAAGATACATTAGTTAAACAGAAAAAAATAAAAATTTTATTATTTTCAGCCAGAGACTTGTATCAGGATATTAATCATTCTCATTGCTATTATAAGCACAGGCTAGTCTTACCATTTTCTAAAATTACAATGCTTAATTCTTAGGCAAAACGCCTGCGCCTTTAATTGCATTCACTGACTCATACACTAACTCATTGCCACGATAAATAAAACCTGTATAAACTTGTACCAGACTAGCACCTGCTTGTAACTTCTGCACTGCATGTGCACCTGTAGTAATACCACCTGCTGCAATAATAGGCAGCTTACCTTGTAAGGCCTCTGATAATAATTGCACTGTTTTAGTACTCGCCTCTAATAAAGGCGCACCAGACAGTCCACCTGCCTCATTACCATGTAATAGATGCTTAACGGCATCTCTAGCAATAGTAGTATTAGTCGCAATAACCGCATCCATCCCCGCCTCTACTAAAGCGTTTGCTACCAATACTGTTTCTTCCTCTGTCATATCAGGTGCTATTTTTATGGCTAGAGAAACATAACGATTATGTTGCTGCTGTAACGTTTGTTGGCGAGTTTTTAATTGCTCTAATAATTTTTTTAAACTATCCCCAAACTGTAAAGTGCGAAGCCCAGGGGTATTGGGTGAGCTTAAATTAACGGTTATATAATCCGCGTAAGGATAGACTTTTTCTAAACAAATCAAATAATCTTTTTCAGCTTCTTCTACAGGCGTGTCAAAATTCTTACCGATATTGATACCCACTATGCCTTTATATTTCTTTGCCTTAACATTAGCTATTAATTGATCAACGCCCTGATTATTAAATCCCATACGATTAATAATGGCTTGTGCCTCAGGTAAGCGAAATATCCTTGGCTTTGGATTACCTGGCTGTGGTCGTGGTGTAACTGTCCCCACTTCAATAAAACCAAAACCTTGAGAGGCAAGACCATCAATTGCTTCACCATTTTTATCAAGCCCAGCAGCCAAACCAACAGGATTAGTAAAATTTAGCCCCATTACCTTAACAGGTAAATAAGGTGCGCTATCAACACAGCCTAACTTACCTCGTAATTTTAAACCTTGAATAGCAACATTATGTGCAGTTTCTGGATCAAGCGAAAATATTAATGGGCGAATTAACTTATACATGATAGCTCGCAAAATAAGGAGAAATAACAGTTTATTATTATAGCAAGTTCCATCTAAAATACCCCATTAAAATCTATTGACTTGAATTAATTAAATATGTCTGATCGTTACTTTGATGAATTGGCGAGCCATTTTGCTAAGAAAATTTATGGCGGTACAAAAGGTGCTATTCGCTTAGCAGTACTACAAGCTGATTTACGCTCTATTCTGCCCAATACGCCTATTAGAATATTAGATATTGGGGCTGGGCTTGGCCATATATCACTGTGGTTAGCTGAACAAGGTCATCATGTAACGGTTACCGAACCCTCTGCCGTGATGCTCGAAGGAGCAAGAGAACAATTTAAACAAGCAGGACTAAATGCAACCTTTATTGAACAACCTTGGCAACAGTTAGATTTTGCAGAACCCTTTGATTTAGTAATATGTCATGCGGTATTAGAATGGTTAGCTGACCCGTTAAGTATTCTTAATACCTTAAAGCAATTAACCCATAAAAAGGGCTGGTTATCATTAGCCTTTTATAATAAAGATGCTTTAATTTATCGAAACTTATTAAAAAGAAACTTCCGAAAAATTAAAAAACAACATTTCGCTGGTGAAAAACAAAGCCTAACACCACAACATCCCATTGATCCGACATTGCTCAATGAAGCAATGAGTACAGATTGGCACATCGCTAAAAAAAGCGGTATCCGTGTGTTTTCTGATTATATGCCCATACAGTTTAAAAAAATGGCTGACTTAGAGAGCCTTATTGAAATGGAACTGGAATATCGTAATCATCCTACCTTCTCTGGATTAGGGTGCTATTTACATTGGTTATGCCAAATAAAAGAGTAAATTATGAACCAACCCTATTTAATTGATATTGGTATTAATTTAACCAATAAAAGTTTTAAAAAAGACCTCACTCAAGTATTACAACGTGCTTATCAAGCCCAAGTGCTGCAAATGGTTATTACAGGTACCAGTGAGCAAGAAAGCCAACAAGCTGTTGAGCTATGCCAAGAATATGATAAAACCGCTACACAACTATTTAGTACCGTAGGTATTCATCCCCACCATGCAAAAGAGTGGCACAGCGATACACTAACTACACTAAAACAACTATTGGCAGAACCTACTGTAAAAGCAGTGGGTGAGTGTGGTTTAGATTTTAATCGTGATTTTAGCCCTCGTCCTGTACAAGAGCGTGTTTTTGAAGAACAGTTAATATTAGCTATTGAATCAGGTAAACCTGTATTTATGCATGAGCGTGATGCGGATGATCGATTTATCGCTATACTAAAACAATACAGAGATCAGTTATCAGCAGCGGTTATCCATTGCTTTACAGGAGAGAAAAAAGTACTTTATCAATATTTAGATATGGACTTACATATCGGCATTACTGGTTGGATTTGTGATGAACGTCGTGGTGAGCATCTACAACATTTGGTTAAAGATATTCCTACAGGGCGTTTAATGATTGAAACTGATGGTCCCTATTTACTACCGCGTACATTAAAAACCAAACCACAAGATCGCCGTAATGAGCCCGCTTTTTTACCAGAAGTACTAAATACCGTAGCGCGTTGTCGCCAAGAAACTGCCCAACAAACAGGTATTCATACTACAGCTTGTGCCCAAGCCTTCTTTAAACTACCTAGCATAAATTAAAAAGGAATAGTAACTAACTATTCCTTTTATATCCTTATTCTTTTGAAAGTTGCCTTAGTCTTTCAGCAATCATATTAAGCTCTTTTTGTTGAGGTGCGCTCAATCCTGATTGTCTCTGCAATTCACCATAACGTGTTTTCAGCTCATCTTCTGTCATTTCAGCAATTGGCTTCTTTAATGTTGGGTTAGCATTAGGTGTTATTTGATAATTAGGCACAACACTCACTATATGTGTTTCTTTATAAGGATTTCCCTTTTTATCACTAGAACAACCTATTACAGTTACTCCACCCAAAAGACATAAAGTGACTACTAATATTTTCTGCATAACAACCTCTAATTACTGATCTAGTCGAAACTTATTGGTTTGAGCAGGAAAAGCTTTAGGTTTAACATCCTTAGCCATTTTTGGTGTTGTTAACTCAAATAATGCAAAACCTATCACACCAATATTAGCTGCTGAACCTTCATTGGCGCCTTTAATATAAGGGCTATCTTTTTCATGAAATATAAAAGGTTTATATTCTTGTCTGGTTTGCCGAAAACCTTTAATGGTAATGGTATTACCTGGAAATAGAATATAACCCGCGTTATTATAATGCCCTTCATGGCCTGTGATACTGTCAACACCATCCGTAGTCACTAATACCTCATAACCTGTGTTACTAATATTTTCAAAGTAAAGCGTATAACTCTCCCCTTTAATGCCTTTGATATAGTAATTTCCTCCAGATTGAATAACAGGAATCTTATTACCATATCTATCTAAAATAGTTACATTGATTCGACCTTGTGCAAAAGCAGGATTAGCAACAACTGTTCCCTCTGGTGGAGTAGCTGAATAATAAATCTCCCCCATCGCTGTTGGTTGTGAAGGTGCAACCCTTACCACATCCATAAATTCTTCTTTTGCTTCAACACCATCTCCCCAAATAGGCCCAGTCTGCTCAAGTTCAGGCAAATCAGTAGCAGGGTGTTTATTACTAGAACAGCCTGTAATAACTAATAAATTTAGCAAAAGGGTTGTTATCAGTAAGGTAGTACGTTTCATATATGATATTCCTTATAGAGGAATTCTAAGTGAATTTATTAGCAAAGCCTAAACACTCTGTTAGGCTAACTAGAGTTAGTTTTAATGCATTATAAACTAAAAAAATAACTTTATTATTATAGTAATTTCAAAAAACAGAAATAGCACTATTTATCCAATAGTGCTATTTCTATTGATTATATTTTACTGAGATTTCCAAGCAATTAATGCGCCTGCTTGACCAAAAAGCGAATTAACATCAGCTAAATTTTCTTCTGGAACATTCCAAATAAAAGACTGACCATTATTAACTGCCTTTAGCTCACCAAATGCGGCGTTGCCCATAATCAAGTTGCCTAAACTTTGGCCTTGAATACTAATGTTTAAATGGTTACTGTTAAGTACATTATGGGGATAAACCATTCTTAACATATTATCTTTATATCTGGCAGGGCCATTAAATAAACCTGGGGTTTCATCACGCCAAACTAGATGCTTCTCATACACAGGTAGAGGTACTACCCCTTCATCTAGCACATACTCATAAGCATCAACCACATTTTCTTGTGTATAAACAATACCATAAGCAGCATTAGCTATTTCGGCACAATCTTTTAAAAACTCTTCCAGTTTATCTTTAGGTATATTATTGGCATACTGCATATCAATATGATAAAAACCACCATATTGTTCTGTTACATGGCCAAATGAAGCTGCCCATGGCAGACTATTACCATCCTTATGATAAAGTCTAAAATCCTGCGCCTCACCGCTAGCAATTAACTTTGCTAAATCAGATACTGATACATTGCTGTATCCTGCATGTTGGGAGCGGTATGCTGCATCTGTTATAGGAAGGCCTACCATTTTAAAAAATAATTGTGCTAGTGTGTAAGCTTCTTGAGAAGATAAATTATCTGTATTATATAACGCTATTCCGATGCACATAAGACCTCCTGAAGGTGTTCACTAGCGAATAATGAACATTTAAATATAAAAACAAAATACCACTTTCTACTATGACAACAAATTTATACAAAAACCATGAGAATAATCAATAATTCTAGTAACTTTTAAGTAAATATTGATACTAAGTATTTCATTTAACAAATTAAAATACTTTTCAGTTGATTATTCTATGAATTAAATATATAACTTTACTTTGTTTTATCAGGCTTCAATTAAAAGAAGATGACATTATTACACATTGGTTTTAGCCAATTAATAACTTACAGTGGCAGTCAACAATAAATAAAGGGTACCAATAAGATGAATAAACAAGAAACTGATTACCTGTTACCCCAAGGTGATATTGCCTTGCAAATCACTGCTCTTCCATGTAATACCAATGGCTTTGGTGATATTTATGGTGGCTGGCTTGTTTCCCAAATGGATATTGCTGGTACGTCGGTTGCAGCTAAAATAGCGAAAGGCCGCGTAGCTACCGTTGCTATTGACCAAATGTCTTTTTTAGTACCTGTTGCAGTAGGCTCACAACTTTCGTTTTATACAGAAACACTCTCAGTGAGACGTAGTTCTATTCAAATTCGTGTAGAAGCATGGAGTGAGGGGTTAATCACAGATGATTGGCGTAAAGTAACAGAAGCTGTTTTTGTATTTGTTGCTATTGATAGCAGTGGCAGAACACGGGCATTGCCTGAGCAAAATACGCTAGCTTGATGATCTAATATCTTTATTCTAACTATTAAATCAGTTAAAGTGAGTACTTTTATAATTATAGAAACTATAATTGTATTATTTACTTAGTTGACTGGATTTATAATCATATGCCTAGAACAATTCGTATTGCCACGCGTAAAAGTGCCCTAGCACTTTGGCAAGCTGAATATGTTAAAACTCGTTTAGAAGCTTTCCATCCTGATATTAATGTAGAACTAGTACCCATGGTTAGCCGTGGTGATAAATTATTAGATTCACCTTTAGCTAAAATCGGTGGTAAAGGGCTTTTTGTTAAAGAGCTTGAAACCGCTTTGCTTGAGAACGAGGCTGATATTGCTGTTCACTCAATGAAAGATGTACCAATGGATTTCCCTGAAGGATTAGGCTTATATTGTATTTGTGAACGAGAAGATCCTCGTGATGCCTTTGTATCTAATAAATATAACTCCATAGATGAATTACCAAAAGGTGCTATTGTTGGTACTTCAAGCTTAAGACGACAAGCACAACTATTAACCTATAGACCAGATTTAACAATTCATTTCTTACGCGGAAATGTTAATACTCGTTTAGCTAAGTTAGATGCTAATGAATATGATGCCATTATTTTAGCAGCAGCAGGCTTAATACGTCTTGAATTTACTAACAGAATTCGCTGTTATATCCCTGTAGAAATGAGTTTACCCGCTGTTGGACAAGGTGCTGTAGGCATTGAAGCCAGAACCAGTGATATTGAATTACATGAATTACTAAAACCTCTGCACCACCAACAAACCGCTTTTTGTGTCAGCGCTGAACGCGCTATGAATAAACACCTAAATGGTGGTTGCCAAGTTCCAATTGCTGGCTATGCACTGCTTAATAACGATCAACTTTTGTTAAGAGGACTTGTCGCCCAGCCTGATGGCCAAAAAGTTCTAACGGCTGAATTTACAGCCCCTAGCAGCCAAGCAGTAGAACTAGGTATAAAGACTGCTGAAACGCTGCTCAGCTTAGGAGCAGATGATATTTTAAAAGCTATTTATGGTGAGGAAAAATAGCCATGAATAGCTGGCGTCTACTTTTAACGCGCTCAGCACCCGACTGTCACTCACAAGCTGACACTTTAGCAGAATTAGGTATTACTGCTGAATGCTTACCGCTATTGGAAATAGTAGCTTTACCTGAAACAGCTAGCCAACGCAGCCAATTACTTGATTTTGATCGATATACAACCCTTGTAGTTATTAGTAAACCTGCTGCCAAACTCATTCTGGAACGATTAGATTACTACTGGCCGCAACTGCCTATTCAACAAACATGGTTTACAGTGGGTAAAGCCACTGCTGAGATATTGCAAGCGGCCAATCTTAGTGTGCACTACCCCACTTTAGGCGATGATAGCGAAGCATTATGGCAGCTTGTAGAGTTTCAAGAAAACTTAGCCAACCCACAATGTCGAGTATTAATTATTAAGGGTGAAGAAGGCCGTCAATGGTTAGCCGAAAAACTACAGCTAAGTGGTATTGCTACTGAAACAATGGAACTTTATCGTCGCCAGATGCCTAATTACACAGAACAAGTTTTATGGCGGCAGTTAACTGATAAAAATATCAACGCTATTGTAATCAGTAGTGGCCAAGCTTTAGATAATTTACAACAACTAGTAACAACTGATTGGCAGAAACTTGCAGAAATGCCTGTGTTTGTTCCAAGCAAGCGTGTAGCAGAACAAGCAGCAAATTTGGGTATTCGCCAAATTATTAATTGTAATGGTGCTAGTATAGATGCATTAATAACTTCATTAAAAAACCACCAAGCACCGTAATTGTTATAAAATACTTCTACTTGATACTGAATAATTGAAGGATAAGCCAGTGAACAAGCAAACAGACCCACAACAAAATGAATCCGTTGAAGCTAATAATCCTAAAGCTAAGGTGACTAGTAACCCATCCGAGCCACCCAAAACAACTTCAACCAAAAATAAAACACACACTGCCGCCTCTGTTAAAGCTAATAGTACAATGATTGCTGGCTTAGCATTAGTTATTGCTATTATAGGATGTGGTGGTGCTGGCTATACCTATTGGCAAATTAAAAATCAAAATAACCTACTTGCTGACCAAAATACCAGCTTAACGACACAGTTAGCAGAGCAACAACAAAAGTTTGATCAAGCGCTTCAGCAATTTAGTGAAAATACCAAACAACAAGAAGCATCACTACGAAACCAACTGGCAGATACACAAAGTAAACTAAAGGATTTGGGTGCAGAAACAAGCAAAGTTAAAGCATCCCAAGAAAATGTAATCACGCAAGTGGCAAAAGTAAATGCAGACTCTAGCCAAACATGGATGCTATTTGAGGCTAAACAGATATTAAAACAGGCTTTCTTTCGATTAAGAGCTTCTGATGTTAATGGCGCCAGCAAACTATTAGACGACCTGAACGAAACCATTAAACTACGTGGCGACCTTAGTCAAACAGCCAGCAAAGTTAATCAAACCATCGAAACAGCCCTTTTAAAACTACAGCAGGCCGAACAAGTAGACCGTGCTAATCTCTATTCACAATTAGCGGCAATTCAAACTCAGATCGCTGAACTAAAGGTTAAACAACCTGTTTTCCAAAAACAGGATACTTCCCAAGAAAAACCAACTAATCGTTTTGAAGCATTAGCAGATAAATTATCTAACTACGTTCGAGTAGACTTCAATGCTAACAGTAAAGTATTACCTATACTTACTTCACAAGGTTTTGGGCAATTAAAAATGACTTTAAACCTTGCCATTGAAAAAGCACAATGGGCAGCGCTTAATGGTGAAAGTGATATTTATAAAAGCGAGCTTACCCGTGTTGCAGAGTTGTTAGAGCAATACTTTGATGCTGACACTACAGCAGTATCAGCTTTAATCACCAAAATTGAACAACTTAAAAACAAAACAATTATTACAGAAGTACCTGATATCACAGATACCTTACAGTTTGTTAACAGCTACTTAGATGAACAAATCTCTCTAAATACACCTCAACAAACAGTTACTCAACCAACAGGAGGCAATAATCAATGAATCGCCTCATGGTTAAACTAGTCATCGTTGTTCTTTGTACTCTTGTACTAGGCGTAGCTATTTCTATAGATGCAGGTTATGTCTTTATCAAATTTAGCCGTTTTGAATATGAATCGAGTCTCTGGGTAACCTTTGCTTTAATAGGGTTTGTTATTTTTGTTATCTGGTTACTCTTTACCCTTACTGGCATATTGTTTGAAGTGTTTGGCAAAATTAACCCCTTTTCTAGCGAAAGAAAGCAAAAGCTAGGAGAAGCAGGTATGCGTGAGTTAGCAGAAGGTAATTGGTCTGCCGCATTAAAACACCTCAAAGCTGCCACAAAGGGAAGTCATAAATCATTAGGTCACTATTTAGGTGCAGCGCAAGCAGCCAATGAATTAGGTGAATACGAGAAAAGTAACGCTTTTATTGAAGCGGCTTGTGATTACGCACCCAAAGCTAAAATAGCAATTGGTTTAACTTTTGGTCGCTTATTAATGGCGCGTCAAGATTATGATAAAGCATTAGCTGTAGCTAACGAGCTTTATGAAGATAAACCTAATAATCCACTGGTTATTAAACTTGTCTACGATATTTATTTACAACAAGAAAACTGGATAGCTATTAATAGATTATTACCTGCCTTAGCGAAACATAAGTTATTACCTGAAAATACCCTTGCTAAACTTGAGCAGTATGTATGGTCTTCATTATTAAAAGAATCTTTTGCTAATAATAAAGAGCAACCTGTTATCGCTGCAGAGCAATTGAAAAAAGCATGGGATGGTTTACCTAATAATGCCAGAGATGATATGGCAATTTTAGAAACCTATATCCAACTGCTTTGCTCATTGGGTAATCAACAAGAAGCTGAGAAACTCTTACAAAAAAGTATTGATAAAGACTATCGCTCTGAGTTGGTTTATTTATATGGTCAAATCAAAGGCAACGATGCGGCTAAACAAATTAGTAGCGCAGAGCGTTGGTTAAATACCCATAGTGATGATGCTATTTTATATTTAACCCTAGGTAAACTTTGTCAACGCGCCCAATTATGGGGTAAAGCTCAAGAATACTTTGAGAAAAGTTTACAGCTTAAACGCTCTCCAGAAGCCTGTCTTGAATTAGCAGGCTATTTAGCGCAACGCGGTGAAACACAAAAGAGTAACCAACTTTTCCAAGAAAGCTTACAGCAAATCCATCGCTCTTTGTATTTACCTTCGGCTGCAAAAAATAAATTAGACTAACCACTTAAACCAGTAGTAACGCCAAGTTACTACTGGTCTGTTAAGTTATAATACAGGTGATAGTAGTCTTGCTATACCTAAACCAAAACGATAAAAGAAAGAATATTTTTTACTATCAACCAAGCTTTTTTCTGTAGAAACAGCAAAGTCATGAACTAACATATCTTCTACCTTCTCGGTGAACCTTTCACTAATGGTGAGTACCATAATTTCAAAGTTTAAACGGAAAGATCGGTTATCAAGATTAGCACTACCAATAGCTGTTACATCATCATCAATTAACAGCACTTTTTGGTGAATAAAGCCTTCTGTGTAATTAAAGACTCTAACCCCCATTTTTACTGCTTCCATTGCGTACAGCACAGAAGCTAAATAAACAAATAAGTGATCTCTACGGGAAGGGAGCAAAATTCTTACATCTACCCCACGCAACACAGCTAATTGTAAAGCACTCCACACTGCCTCATCAGGTACAAAATAAGGGCTGGTAATCCATATACGGTTTTTAGCGGCATTCAGTGCTTCAACAAAAAATAACGAACAGGTTTCTTGTGCATCGGCAGGGCCACTAGGTATTGACTGGCAAGCGACGCCATCAGTGGGAAATTGCGTTTGGAATAACAATTCAGGCAATGTACCACTTGCCCAAAACCAATCTTCAGCAAAAGTCTCTTGTAAACAAGTAACAATTGGGCCTTGTAATACAATATGGGTATCACGCCATGGTGCTAGTGGTGGTTTTTTGCCTAAATATTCGATACCTACATTATGACCACCGACAAAGCCTATTTCACCATCTATAATGGTTATTTTACGATGACAACGGAAATTCCATTGGAAGCGATTAAAAAAGCTAGTACGTGTTGAAAAAGAGCCAACAAACACCCCTGCTTTTTTCAACGTGGCAATATACTGACCTGGTAATCGTATACTGCCTACCCGATCATACAGGAAATAAACTTTTACCCCTCTATTGGCGCAATTTATCAATTCTTTTTGTAACGCTTTGCCTAACGCATCATCATTTACAATAAAAAACTCCATTAGTACTACTTTTTTGGCATGACGTAATGCGGCAAAGATCGTATCAAAGGTTTGTTGACCATTAACTAGTAAATCAATTTTATTATTAGCTAATAATGGCATTCCCGTTAATTTATAGAACGCACGTACACTTTCATAACGTTGGTCGGGGCTGCCTGTTATCACCTCTTTTATCCAATTACGCCAATCAATTTTTTGAGTGACTTGGTGCATTTCTTCATCTACTTGGCGACGTGCCTTAATATAGGCGCCAAATTTATTACGACCAAAAATAAGATAGGGTATAAGTGTTAAAACAGGCATAAACACTAAAGACACTGCCCACGCCACAGCACCCTGTGAAGTACGTACAGTAAATAACGCATGCATAGCCGCAAGAATACCGCACAATTCTATGGTAATAAAAAGAGCACTAAACCAATAAAAATGTTCAGCATGTATAATCATTCTTCTTCTCTATCCTTAATGACTTTATTAATATCTTTCAATATACGGGTTATTCTACAAGAATGTAATACGCTTAATAGCTAACAGCAAAAAATAGTAAATAACAAAAGTATTACTTACTATTTCTAGGGAAATAGTTTTGATGCTCTATTGTTGGCAAGGGGCTGGTAAATATTTATTATCCACGTTGCTAGCACACTCCCACATAAAAACACTTTCTAATGGGGTCATGGTTAAAGTGAGAGTTTTACCTGCTAACGCTTGATTTACATCTTCTGTTTTCATAGTAGCCATAATCGTGCAATGCTTATTCACTTCCTTAACCACGACTTGTGCTACATACTTACCTGAAAGTACAGAGGGTTTAGCGATCCTGTGTGTATTGGAAACTGTATTATCTGGACAGCGTCCTTCTGCTGCGAAATACTCTGCCACAGCCGCTTTTTGATCACTGGCCAAAGACAAAGCCTCTGCCATTTGAGCGCGTGATTTATAGTCTGTATCACCAACAGCCAAATTTGCTATATTACTCAAAATAAAGCCTGCTAAACTGATAGTCGATGGCTTTTGCTGAAGCTCTATATCATCTGCATAAATCGTGGTTGGTATTATCAATAAAGAAATGACTAATAAATACTTGTTCATCTCTACTCAATATTAATGTTGTTATGTTGTAAATAATTCCAATCCACCATTGTCATTTCCGTATGATAGCCAGCAACCGTATTAGCCAATAAGTTTTGTAGATATTCATAATCATTATTTTCAAGCTGCTCTAAAATAGCTTTTAGAACCTTTTTCATCTCATCCCACACCAGATATTCCTCATTGGCGCGCATAATCATTGGATGCTCAGTGCCTGTTACATTTTCGCCAATCAGTAACTCTTCATACAATTTTTCGCCCGGTCTTAGCCCAGTGAATAAAATATTAATATCACCTTGAGGATTATCTTCTGTGATAACAGACAGGCCTGATAGATTGACCATTTTCTCTGCTAAATCAGCAATTTTAATAGGGCTACCCATGTCCAATACAAACACATCGCCACCTTCCCCCATTGAGCCAGCTTGAATAACCAATTGGGCTGCTTCTGGTATGGTCATAAAATAGCGTGTTACTTCAGGATGAGTGACCGTAATCGGCCCACCTTCTTCGATTTGCTTACGAAACAGTGGAATAACTGATCCAGATGAACCAAGCACATTGCCGAAACGAACCATAGTAAAGCAAGTTTGCTGTAATACAGGTTCTCTACCCATACCAAATAATACAGGGTTAAATTCATGGCTTAATGCTTGCAATACCATTTCAGCTAAACGCTTGGTAGCCCCCATGATATTGGTTGGTCTTACCGCCTTATCAGTGGAAATAAGTACAAAATTACTTACCTTTGCCAAAATAGCGGCCTGCGCCACATTTAATGAACCTATTACATTATTTAAGATACCTTCTGCAATATTGTGTTCAACCATTGGCACATGCTTGTAAGCTGCAGCATGATAAATGGTATCAATTTGCCAACTTGTCATTACTTTATTGAGTAATTCTATATTACGAATAGAGCCTAAAATGGGTACAAGGTTAATGGGTAACTGTTTTTGTTCTATGTAATTGGTTAATTCTAAATGTATGCTATAAAGATTAAATTCGCTGTGCTCGAATAATAATAAATCTTTCACCCCAACCGTCACAATTTGACGGCATAATTCAGCACCAATTGAGCCGCCAGCTCCCGTTACCAATACCGTTTTATTTTTAATACAGTGTTCAAATAGTTTTTCATCAGGAGGCACCGTATCACGGCCAAGTACATCAACAATATCTATTTCCTGAATATCATCAACTTTTACACGCCCACTGGCCAAATCCATAATGCCAGGGATTGAACGTATCCTAACAGGGTAATCCTCAAGTAAAGCGATAATTTCTCTACGACGCGCTCTACTCGCAGAAGGTACAGCTAACAATATTTCCTCGGCACTTGTTTTAATGAGCATCTGCTCAATTTGCTCAGGCGCATAGACTTTCAAACCTGCTATGCTACGCCCCTTAAGTTGACTATCATCATCAATAAAAGCAACAGGATACATATCCTTACTCATCCGTATACTTTTGATTAACTGATTACCCGCAACACCTGCACCATATATGGCTACATTGGTCGCTTTTTTATCATAACGTTTAGTAAATGGGATATGCCAATCACGCACTAAATAATGGCGGACAACTAACCTAAAGCCCACTAATAATACAATGCTTAGCCACCAAAAAATAAATACAATGGAGCGTGGTACAAGAAAGTCAGGTTGATACCAATAAATAGCTAATGCCAATAATAAAGAAGACAAAGACATGGCCTTAAAAATAGCCATAATTGCTTCGTTATCAAAATAACGATTAACGGTTTTATGTAATCTAAAATAAATCAAAAAAGGCAACGCAAAACATGGCGCAGCAATAAACAACTCATAGTATTCGCCAAATGGGTTGATTATTTCATCAATCCCCAGCCTTACGATAAAAGCCAACCATAAAGCAAACCAGACAATAAACACATCTGCTACTACTTGCAACATGCGTTTAGCGGATGTAGGCAGGGCTAATAGTTTTGCTTTAAATGTTTTTTGCATATTCGTTACAGTAACCTAACTTCAGCTATTAAGATTATCCTTAAAACGTCTCTATATCTCTCCAGACAAGAGATTATCCTTATTGGCTTTAGTACAAAAGAATCTTTACTTGGCTTATGTATTAATATCTTAAACAAAATAAAAATAATAAAGCTAAATAATATAAATAAGCTAGATATTATGCCACCAAAACGCTTTATAAATACAATAGATAGTAAAAAATAACGGATAACAAACACAAAAAGCCTTTTTTGTGCGTTTTGCTATACTCATTACATAACCTATTAATAACTTGCTTTCTTTATCCAGCAAAGCAAATGTGCATAGGCAATTTATATAACTTACCGTTTAATAAGGATTTAATAATTCTTTTATGGTGAGAAATAACCAATTTTGAACTCTTGGCTGATAATTAGTCTAAGTATTTGTGTTAAAAATCAAAATTTGATTAACTAATACGCTTATTAGGTTTATTCTATAATGCCTTTTTCAGAAAATACTATGTAACTGGTCATGGTTGATAACAATAATACACCCTGCTATATAGAAAAAAACTCTGCCGAATTTATTAAAGTATCTTTCGCACTGTTTTTAGGTGGTTTTTCTACCTTTGCGTTGTTGTATTGTGTACAACCCATGCTACCTATTTTCTCTGAATTTTTTTCTGTTAGCGCAGCACAAAGTAGTTTATTAATCTCTACTTCTACCTCCATGTTGGCTATTGGTTTACTTATAACAGGGCCAATATCCGATGCAGTTGGCCGAAAAAATGTGATGATTATTGCCTTATTGATGTCAGCCACGTTTACCTTTATCAGTGCAGCGGTTTCACATTGGCAATTACTACTGATTAGTCGTGCTTTAGTTGGTTTATCGCTCAGCGGTGTGGCTGCCGTAGCTATGACCTATCTTAATGAGGAAATAGCCCCCCAACACTTAGGTGTTGCCATGGGTCTTTATATTGCAGGTAATGCTATTGGCGGTATGGGCGGCCGTTTATTAAGTGGGGTATTAATCGACTTTATTTCGTGGCATATGGTACTTACCATTATGGGCGTCTTGACCTTGATATGTGCTTTTTTACTCTGGAAATTATTACCTGCATCCAAACATTTTGAAGCAACCCCCATTAAGCTTAATAAATTATTTAATGGCTATATTCACCACTTAACCCAACCTCGTATGCCTTGGTTATTTTTACAAGGTTTCTTATTAATGGGGGCATTTATTACCCTGTTTAATTATATTGCCTACCGTTTACTAGCTGCCCCTTACTTACTAAGTCAAACGTGGATTGGATTATTATCAATCGTTTATCTCGCAGGCATTTTTAGTTCTACTCATTTTGGCTCGCTAGCCGATCGTTTTGGACATGCCAAAGTATTATGGATTGCTATATCCGTTATGCTCAGTGGTGCATTAATCACCCTCTTTACCCCTATTAGTATGGTTTTTATAGGGATGATTATTTTTACCTTTGGTTTCTTTGGGGCGCATTCGGTAACCAGTAGTTGGATTGGACGAAGTGCTACCCAAGCCCGTGGCCAAGCTTCATCGCTGTATCTTTTTAGCTACTATATGGGATCAAGTATTATGGGAACCTGTGGTGGCTACTTTTGGCAATCAAGTCAATGGTTTGGTGTTATCGCCTATATTAGTAGTTTATTAATTGTTAGCTTAATGGTTGCGTTATACCTAAAAAAACGGCCTTTTGCACAATAAAACTATTTTACATTAAATATTAATTGCCTTTATTATTACTTTTTCATTCTATTAAAATAAAAACTGAACAATGAATAATAATAGTTATATTGAGCAAGGCTCTAAGGCCTTCTGGCAAGTTTCACTGACTTTATTTTTAGGTGGTTTTACAACCTTCGCTCTATTGTATGGCATTCAACCAATGATGCCGCTATTTTCTCAAGACTTTACTATTACTGCCGCAGAAAGTAGTTTAGTGTTATCAGTTGCTGCCACTACGTTGGCATTTGGTCTTCTATTAACTGGCCCTCTATCAGATAGTTATGGTCGTAAAGGTATTATGGTAATCGCTTTACTAGCCACTGCTTTGTTTACTATTGTCAGCGCCATAACACCTAATTGGACAATGCTACTAATTAGCCGTGCTTTAGTAGGTTTATCATTAAGTGGCCTTGTAGCCATAGGCATGACCTATTTAAGTGAGGAAATATCACCGAATAACTTAGGCGTAGCCATTGGTATTTATATCGCAGGCAACGCACTAGGCGGTATGTGCGGCCGTATGATTACTGGTTTTGTTATTGACTATATTCATTGGCAAGTCATTTTAGCGGTGATGGGTACGCAAGTTTTGCTGGCTGCTTTCTGTTTCTGGTATTTTCTGCCTAGCTCAAAGCATTTTCATAGCACCCCTTTACAGCTTAATAAATTATTTCATGGTTATCTTCATCATCTTACCTCACCCAAATTACCTTGGTTATTTTTATTAGGTTTGTTATTAATGGGTGGCTTTGTTACTTTACTAAACTATATTACCTATTACCTACTAGCCCCTCCTTACTTACTAAGCCAAGCTATGATTGGATTATTTTCTTTGGTTTATTTAGCAGGTATGTATAGTTCTACACAATTTGGCTTATTAGCAGACCAGCAAGGACAAAGTAAAGTACTGTGGATTGCCATTAGTATTATGCTACTGGGTATTTTAATTACCTTAGTACCTCATCCACTTATTATCTTTTTAGGAATGCTAATCCTCACCTTTGGCTTTTTTGGGGCGCACTCAGTGATTAGTAGTTGGATTGGTCGCCTAGCCCAACAAGCGAAGGGGCAAGCCTCATCGCTTTACTTATTTTGCTATTATATGGGCTCCAGTATACTAGGTACGGCTGGCGGACTCGCTTGGACAAACTACAATTGGCAAGGCGTAGTAGCCTTTATTAGTGGTTTATTGATAATTAGCCTTGCTCTTGCATTATGGCTTAAAAAGCCTATTAGCAACCATTAAGGCTTTTTCTGTAACAACTGTTGTTTAGCTTGTAACCAATTAAATGATTCACCATTACTTTCTGCTTGGTACTGTAAATCTTCTAACTGCTGGAATAAATCGATTTCTTCATCTGGCATAAAGTGCAAACAATCGCCCCCAAAAAACCATAATAACTCTCTTGGAATTAAATGAGCCACTTGCGGATAACGGAAAAATATTTGGCTAATGATTTCTTGTCCCAAATACTGACTATCTTCTGCATTATCTTGGAGTAATTGCATTAACTCATCAAACCGCTCAATAAATAAAGCATGTTCATCTGCAGAAACCTGTTCTGTTTCTGTTAGCGCCACTAGTATTTGTCTAACATGTGCTAACTGTTCTAAAGTAGTCGTAATAGATTGGGACATTATATTGCTTCCTAAAAACTAAAAAGCCCGCAACAAGGCGGGCTTTAGTTAATTGGTAGGCATAATTGGACTCGAACCAACGACCCCCACCATGTCAAGGTGATGCTCTAACCAGCTGAGCTATATGCCTATATAGGGTTGTGAATTTTAACCTGAACCATCAAACTGTCAAGTGTTTTTAATATCTAATTAAAATTGGTAATATAATTTTGTTATTAAAATTAGTGGGAAAACAAGTTTTATTAACAAATATTCGCTATGATATAACTTATTCAAACAAACAGATCAATTATTTAATATGGCTATTAATACTCCTACTCCAGATCGGGTTTTAACATTAAACGATCTTTTAACTGAGCTGCTTAATCAAGAGCGTATCACTAAACGGGCAAAAGACCTCTGTTATATGACACAGGCAGATACGCCCTTGGCTGTACAAAGTCCATTGGAAGTGATCGCTAATCAAAAAATAGATGATTTAAGTCGCCCTGGTAAAAAACTGGATATTGAAACCTTATCCATCTGGCTAGCTGACTATGTAAAACAGCCTTATCGCCGTATTGATCCGTTAAAAGTTGATGTAAATTCTGTAACATCCGTTATGTCCTATGCCTTTGCTAAACGCAATCAGATCTTGGCCGTTGAAGCAACTCCTGAAAAAGTGGTTATTGCGAGTGTGCAGCCACTGGTTAAGGCATGGGAGGAAAATCTACTACATGTATTAAAACGCCCTATTGAACGGGTTGTTATCAATCCTGCTGATATTCAACGCTTAACCAATGAGTTTTATAACCTCAGCAGTTCGGTTACAGAGGCTTCTGGTGAAAATCTGGGCGGTAATATTGCCAATAGTAGTTTCGAGCAATTGGTAAGCCTTACCAGTAATGCAGATGATCTCAATGCAGATGACTCGCATATTATTAAAATTGTGGATTGGCTTTTCCAATATGCATTTCAACAGCGTGCCAGTGATATTCATGTAGAGCCACGTCGTGAATTTTCTGTAGTAAGACTCAGAATTGATGGTGTGTTACACAATGTCTACCAATTTCCACCATTAGTGGGTACGGCTGTAGTTAACCGTTTAAAAACTTTAGGCCGCATGAATATTGCCGAACGTCGTAAACCACAGGATGGTCGTGTTAAAACAGTATCGCCATTAGGGGATGAAATCGAATTACGTCTTTCCACCTTACCCACTGCGTTTGGTGAGAAAATGGTTATGCGTATTTTTGACCCTAATGTATTGTTAAGAGGTTTTGCGGAATTAGGTTTTTCGAATGAAGACTTAAAACGTTGGAACAACATGACCGCCCAACCGAATGGCATTATTTTAGTAACAGGCCCGACTGGTTCTGGTAAAACTACCACCCTGTACACAACCTTAAAACAATTAGCCACACCTGAAGTAAATGTGTGTACTATTGAAGACCCTATCGAAATGATTGAAGACTCATTCAATCAAATGCAAGTGCAGCATAATATTGAGTTAGACTTTGCCAGTGGTATTCGGGCATTAATGCGGCAAGACCCTGATATTATCATGGTGGGTGAGATTCGCGACCTTGAAACAGCAGAAATGGCGATTCAAGCAGCCTTAACAGGTCACTTGGTATTATCTACTGTGCATACCAACGATGCGCCTAGCACTATCACGCGTTTACTGGATTTAGGTGTACCTTACTACTTAATTAAAAGTACTATTTTAGGGATTATGGCACAGCGTTTAGTTAGAACGCTTTGTCCTCACTGTAAAGAACCCGTCACTATCGACCAAAGTGTTTGGGATGAACTTACCAAACCTTGGAAATCACCTGTTCCTAACCAAACCATGCGCCCTGTTGGTTGCCCAGAGTGTCGTGAAACTGGTTTTAGAGGCCGACTTGGTCTTTATGAAGTGATGTTATTTACTGACGATATTAAAAAACTTATTCAACCTGAAACCAATATTGACGATGTGCGTATCCAAGCCTATAAAGATGGTATGCATAGCTTAAGACTCTCAGGTGCACAAAAGGTAGGAAGGGGTTTAACCACTATTGATGAAATTTTAAGAGTGACGCCTCATTAGTCACAATAAAGAACTCATTCTGACTAATGATGACAAAGGTATGATTGTTTAATAGAGATTTTCATTACAAAATAATCCCTATTTTTAGAAATTTATACCTAAAAACAACCAAAGGGTTATTAGTCACTCTATGAATGTCAAACAAATAATTACCCTTGCTTTTATTGCCATTATTATTGCTTTGGCTATTTTATTTCGTGCCCATAATCAGCATATAATTTTGCAGGGCGAAGTCGATGCACCACAAGTAATTGTAGTATCTAAAGCAAAAGGACGTGTTGTTGAACGTTTTGTAGAACGTGGCGACGATGTTAAAGCAGGTCAACCACTTATCAAACTAGATTCCCCTGAGCTAATTGCACAACTGCAAGCAGCGGAAGCTGCGCGTGATAATGTTAAAGCACGCCTAGAAGAGTCTCTAAATGGTACTCGTGAAGAAAATATACGTACAGCTAAAGCAGATTTACTACAGGCGCAAGCGAATTATGCCAATGCCTTAAGTACCTATACACGAAATAAACAGCTAGCCGATAAAGGTTATTTAGCAGATATAGCATTAGACAATTATAGACGGGACAGAGATACTACTGCCGAATCGGTTAAAGCAGCCGAAGCTAACTTAGACTTAGCATTAAATGGCGATCGAATAGAACAACGAGAACAATTTGCGGCTCAATTGCGTGAAGCTGAACACAACCTTGCAGAAACTAAAGCGATTACTGATGACCTTAATGTGGTCTCCCCTGTAGCGGGTGAAATTGGTTCTATCCCTGCTGAGGTGGGCGAATTATTAAATGCTTCTAGCCCTTTAATGACGGTTATTCGTATACAACAAGCGTATTTTGTTTTCTATTTAAGAGAAGATATTTTAGCGAATGTTAAGAAAAACGATATTATTGAAGTGTCTGTGCCAGCTATCAATGCTATTGATGATAAAAAGATTAAAGCACGAGTTGGTTATATTGCGCCCTTAGGTGATTTCTCCACAAAACGTGCTACAAGAGCTACAGGTGACTTTGATTTAAAAACTTTTGAGGTACGACTCTATCTCGATCAACCTGTAGACAACTTACGAGTTGGAATGAGCGTACTATGGGATTGGAAAAAGTAAGAATCTATTGGCGCTGCTTTCATCGGTCATTTCATTATGAAGTCAGGTTAGCATCTCGCACTTTTGTAATTCATTGGATTACATGGATATTTCCTATTATCCTTTACGCCTTATTAGCGGGTCTATTTGCAGAAAATACGTTACTTGATTTACCCGTTGCTGCTGTAGATAACGATAATAGTCAACTGTCAAGACAACTCATTCGTGAGTTTAACGCCACAGCGCATGCTAAAATTATTCCTTATAAGTACGGCTTAGAGCCTGCCCTACGGGATTTAGAACAAGCCAATATTTACGCAATACTCTATATTCCTGTTGGTTTCGAAAAAGAAGTATTAGCAGGTAAACAGCCTACACCTGATCTCTATTATAATGCTCTTTACTATGGCAGTGGCTATTTCTCTACCCAAGATTACCCAGCACTCATTAATAAATTAAACAGTAGTTATCAACGTATTGTAGCAGCGCGCTATAATCTCCCCCTACCACAATTATCTAATCCTAACGTGGTATATAGCAGCCTGTTTAATGCCACATCCAATTATTCATACTATCAACAATTTGCTGCCACTATTCATATCATTCAGATGTTTATTGTTTCCTGTATGATTTATGTGCTTAGTCGCCGTACTGAATTGTTATATGCAAAATCATTTACTGTTGCGTTATTAGGTAAGTTATTACCTTATACTTTAACCTATACAGCCACCTTAATGTGTTCATTGGCAGGATTAATTTTTTTCTCTGGTGCACGTGTGGTAGGCAATCCACTGTATATGTTATTAATCAGTGTATTTTACGTTATAGCAGCACAGGCAATAGGCGTATTGTTATTTACCTTCACTAAATCAGCCATTACCGCCTATGGTTTGATTAGTTTATTAATTGCTTCTGCAATGACATATTCAGGCTTAATTGTGCCTGAACTTTCAATGCCCTTAGCTGCACAAATTATTTCTAATATACAACCGTTAACCCATGCTTTATATGCTATGTTCGATGTTTTCTTACGGGATGTAAAGCCGCTTGGTATAGGTGAGGTTTGTCTTATACTGACTATTTATCCTACGGTGGTAGCTTTACTCATTAGAAACAGAATAAAACGTCGCCTCCATATTGCTGAGGGGAAATAAAATGACACCACATCTTCAAGAATTTTTACAAACGGCTAAACAAACCCTATTAAGACAACTTAATGCGCCTGTGTGGATGATATTATTAGTTTCACTTTGCTTAATTAGTTTAGTGTTTGCTAATTATACGGTATGGGATTTACCTGTGGCTGTTATCGATCAAGACCGTACCGTTTCAAGTCACTTTATTACTCGCCAAATTAACGCCTCACCTAAAATGGATACCATTATTTATGACAATCTTAATCAAGCTAAAAATGATTTGCACTGGCGCAAATTATTCGCTGTTATTATTATTCCACAAGATTTTGAGAAACACTTTTTAAGTGGCAAAACAGCCTCTATTTCTATTTATGGTGACGCTACTAGCCGTTTAGCCAATGGCCAAATTCAACAAGCTATAAGTGCCATTTATCAGGACTTATCAACTCAACGTAATCAACAATTACTCTATGCACAAGGGTTTTCACAAGATCAGGCTAGTGTTGTTATGAGCCCCATGAAAAGTACCATCACTGATCTTTATAATCCAGGCATCAACTTTGCAGCTATCACATTACCCGGCCTGCTGATTATGATGATGCAACAATCACTATTGATGACAAGTACCTTAACCAGTATAGGGCTTTATATTGCACACAATAACAAAACCCCTTTTCATATTCATCTTGGCGCAATGACTGGGCTTATACCAATCTGGTTATTTTTAACTATTGCACTGTTAGTGTTCTGGCCAGCAATGATGGGATTTCGACAAACAGCCCCCATTTCAGAATTACTTATTTTAGTTTTTCCGTTTATTTTTGCTGTCATTGCGATGGGCGTATTTATTATGCAGTGCTTACGTAGTGTTGAGTTAGTATTTTTAACCCTTACCTTTATTCCCATACCTGTGTTTTATTTCTCAGGCGCTATTTGGCCCTCTAGTTCTATGCCTGTACCTATTTGGTTTCTTTCCCAACTACTGCCTTCAACATGGGCAACCAAAATGTTAGCAGGTACTAATCAATTAAATCTCCCTATTTCGGATGTTTGGACAGAAGTATTAATGTTATTAGCACTCGCTGTGTTTTATTCTATGCTAGCCATTATTGTAAGTAGAATAAGAGACTATGGATTAACAGCTTTATCGTGGAGAAAACTATAATCACCTTGAAAAGTGATGGATGATTAATGACGTTCCGTTTAGAATGTCACCATAATTTAATGAGGCAAGTTATGACTGATTCAGAAAACAAACAACAGCAACCTGAAGCAATTACTCACTTCGGTTAC
This sequence comes from Entomomonas asaccharolytica, assembly GCF_016653615.1. Classification (NCBI taxonomy): domain Bacteria; kingdom Pseudomonadati; phylum Pseudomonadota; class Gammaproteobacteria; order Pseudomonadales; family Pseudomonadaceae; genus Entomomonas; species Entomomonas asaccharolytica. The sequence continues at coordinate 2,728,516 of NZ_CP067393.1, forward strand.
CAAGATGTGCCTGAAAGCCAAAAATCTAAAAAAGTAGCTGAGGTTTTCCATTCTGTTGCTGCTAAATATGACATTATGAATGACCTTATGTCTGGTGGTATTCATCGTTTATGGAAACGCTTTACCATTGAGCTATCAGGTGTTAGAGCGGGTAATAAAGTCCTTGATATTGCTGGTGGTACAGGTGACTTAACCCGTCAATTTTCTCGTCTGGTAGGCCCTACGGGCGAAGTTATATTAGCTGATATTAATTCTTCTATGCTAAGTGTTGGCCGTGATAAGCTCATGGACAAAGGTACTATCAACAATGTTCGTTTTGTGCAAGCAGATGCTGAAAAACTGCCTTTTGCTGAAAACACCTTTGATTGTGTCACTATTGCCTTTGGCTTGCGTAATGTAACCCATAAAGAAGAAGCCTTAAGCTCTATTTTCAGAGTATTAAAACCAGGCGGCAGATTATTAGTATTAGAGTTTTCTAAACCTACTAACGAGCTTTTCTCTAAAGTGTATGATGCTTATTCGTTTACTTTACTACCCTTAATGGGCAAACTCATTGCTAATGACTCAGAGAGCTATAAATACCTTGCCGAGTCTATTCGCATGCATCCTGATCAAGAAACATTAAAAGCAATGATGCAAGTCGTTGGCTTTAATCCTGTGACCTACCATAATATGACAGGCGGTATTGTGGCACTCCATAAAGGAATTAAACCTTAATGGCTGGTTCACTGGCAACACAAGCTGCTTTAGCTACCCTAGAAAAGGGCTTAAATAAACTGCTCCATTTAGACAGTTCAAACTTAGCTATTGAGCAACTGGCTGAACTTGAAGGTAAAGTGATTGCTATTCAAAGTACGCTACCTTCGCAAACGTTCTTTATTATTCCAACAGATAATGGTTTATTTTTAACGGATAACTGTGACTTTACTGTGGATAGTAAATTAACCGCCTCTGCCCCATTATTAATACAATTGTTATTAACAAAAGATAAACAGTTATTTTTAAAAAACTCTGATCTGATGATTGTGGGAGAAGCCTCCTTACTTTATCAATTCTTTAAAATATTCGATGAGATAAATCCAGATTGGCAGCATGAATTATCACAATGGTTTGGCCCTGCTATCGCAGGATTAGCTGTACAATCCGTGAAGTTAGGTAATGAGCAATTACAACTTGGGTTAAGTATATTACAAACCCAATTTACCACCTTTGTTGAAAAGATGACCTCTCTCAACCTAGATGAAGTTAAAGTAGCTCAAAATCCAGTTGCTAATATACTAGACTTATTACAGAAAAAGTTTGGACAATCTTAATATGCGATTACTGGCAATAAGACGACTCTATAAAATTACTAAGGTTGTTATTAAATACCGCCTAGATGACCTATTGTTTGATATTACTATCTTACCGTTTGGGGTGCGTATTTTTAAAAACTTATTACCATGGCGTTGGTTTAGACGTAAGCCACTTGTTTTAAGCCGTGGTGAACGTATTCGTTTAGCCTTAGAAGAACTAGGGCCTGTTTTTATTAAATTTGGCCAAATGCTTTCTACTAGGCAGGATTTAATTCCTCCTGATATCGCATTAGCCCTCTCCTCTTTGCAAGATAATGTACCGCCTTTCCCTGCTGAACAATCTATTGAGTTGATTGAAAGACAATTGGGCATGAAGGTAGAGGACGCTTTTTCACAATTTGATATTGAACCACTAGCCTCTGCTTCTATTGCTCAAGTACATACCGCTAAACTGCAAACAGGGGAAGAAGTCGTTGTAAAAGTAGTACGACCAAACCTAAAACCTATTATTCAGCAAGATATTTCATGGCTTTATTACTGCGCTCAGGTAGCAGAATACGTTAACTATGACGCTAGACGTATGCATTTAATGGAAGTTATCACTGACTATGAAAAAACCATTAATGATGAGTTAGATTTACAACGTGAAGGCGCTAACCTTTCTCAACTAAGACGTAATTTTGAAAACTCCGAGCTGTTGTATGTTCCAAAAGTCTATTGGCCGTTATGTCGCCAACAAGTACTGGTGATGGAGCGTATTTATGGCATTGCTGTTAACAATGTTGCGCAACTCAATGAGTACAATGTAGATTTAAAAGCGCTTGCTGAGCGCGGTGTAGAAATCTTCTTTACCCAAGTATTAAGAGACAGCTTCTTTCATGCTGATATGCACCCTGGCAATATTATGGTTGATCCAACGAATCCAGAATATCCACGCTATATTGCCATCGACGGTGGTATTGTGGGTAGCTTAACGCCAGAAGACCAAGATTATGTGGCACGTAATGTGTTCTACTTTTTCAAACGGGATTATCGGCGTGTTGCTCAACTACATATTGATTCAGGCTGGGTTCCGCCCAATACCAAAATCAATGAGCTAGAAGACGCTATCCGTAGCGTCTGTGAACCTATTTTTGAAAGGCCATTGAAAGATATTTCCTTTGGTTTTGTGTTAATGCGCCTTTTCCAAATAGCCCGTCGGTTTAATATGGAAGTTCAACCACAGTTAGTGTTACTGCAAAAAACCTTACTGAATATCGAAGGCTTAGGCCGCCAGCTTTACCCTGACTTGGATTTATGGACTACTGCTAAACCTTATTTAGAACGCTGGATGAGGCAACGTGTAGGTGTAAAACGTGTTATCGCTGACTTCCGTAATCAAGTAGAGCAAATGCCTCATATTGCTAAAATGGCACGTAATATTATCGAACATGAGAATCGCAAGATAAAACTACAACAAAAGAATCCTCTTAAACACAAGAAAAAGGATTCTGTATTACTTAGATTATTAGGGGCATTGCTACTTGCTGGTGGTATTAGTTTAACCATTACGGAAGGTAGCTCACTGCAACACTGGCCTAATTATCTTATGTTAGCAGTTGGTATCTACCTTATTATTCGTCGTTGTTAAGGATATTTATGTCAGAAACTTGGCTTGCACAAATACACTGGAATAATGATGGTCTTATTCCAGCAATTGCTCAAGACTACCTAACAGGTGAAGTGTTAATGATGGCTTGGATGAATAAAGAATCACTAGCACTCACCGTTAAAGAGCAACGGGCTATTTATTGGTCAAGATCACGTAACAAGTTGTGGCGTAAAGGCGAAGAATCAGGCCATGTACAAAAGCTCCATGACATTTATTTGGATTGCGATGAAGATGTCTTATTATTAAAAGTAGAACAAGTGGGCAACATTGCCTGCCATACTGGGCGAGTGAGTTGCTTTTATCGTAAACTGCAACACAATAATTGGGTAGAAACCACTACACCCTTAAAAGATCCTAACGACATATATTATAAGAGTTAACCCTATGACGGACACAATCAACCGTTTAGCAAAAGTACTTGCAGAACGCAAACAAGCAGCCCCTGAAAGCTCCTATGTTGCTAGTCTATATCACAAAGGTCTAAATAAAATCTTAGAAAAAGTAGGTGAAGAGACTACTGAAACCATCATCGCTGCAAAAGATGCAGCTATGAATGGTAATACAGAAGATGTTATTTATGAAACCGCTGACTTATGGTTTCATAGTTTAGTGATGCTATCTGCACTCAATATTGAACCTCAACAAGTGTTAGACGAATTAGAGCGTCGTTTTGGTTTATCTGGTCATGCAGAAAAAGCAGCACGACCTAAAGAATAATATCGCTATTAATGAATTTGTTACTACTTTCTCCCACTGATCTGGTAAACGATAACCAAGCCGTTATTAAGGGAAGGCAACTACAGCATATCCTTCAAGTTCACCAAAGCCAAGTAGGTGATGCTTTAGCTGTGGGCTTAATCAATGGCTTTATGGGGAAAGGGTATATCAGCAGGTTATCCACTGAACAAGCGATTATTGAATTTCAGCTTGATACGCCACCTCCTGCTAAGTTACCCATTACGCTTTTATTGGCATTACCTCGCCCAAAAATGTTAAGAAGAATCTTGCAGACAATAGCCACAATGGGCGTTAATAAACTGATTTTAATTAATAGCTATAAGGTTGAAAAAAGCTTTTGGCAAACCCCTTTTTTAATGCCAGAAAACATACAACAACAATTATTATTAGGGTTAGAGCAAGCGAAAGATACTGTTTTACCTGAAGTGCAACTGGTTAAGCGCTTTAAGCCCTTTGTAGAAGATCAACTACCTGCTTTAATAAAAGACTCCCAAAACTTAATCGCTCATCTTGGTAATTACCGCCAATGCCCTAGCCTTCCGCAACAGTCTACAACCTTAGCTATTGGCCCTGAAGGTGGCTGGATTAATTATGAAGTTGATAAATTACAACAAATTGGTTTTACGCCTGTACAATTAGGTCAGCGTATTCTACGGGTTGAAACAGCTGTTGCTGCTTTTTTAACTAAACTTTACTATTAGTTTACTGTCTTGTATTAAAGAATAACTATCTCTATTTAGTACAATGTCCAATATTATTTATTTCTAGATGGGTTTACTGTATGTTAAGACTATTATTCTTTTTAGCTGTTGGTTTTGCCATTTATTTTCTGTGGCTGCATATCCAGAAAATAAAAAAACAAGCTAATCAAACACTTACTGATGATACTGAGCCTATGGTAAAATGCAGTTATTGTGATATCTATTCACCTCAGAAAAATGCAATAAAAGGTTCAAATAATCAATGGTATTGTTGTTCAGAGCACGCGCGACAAGCGGAGAAGTAAGGTGATTTTTCAGCTAGAAAACGCTTATCATGCTACTAAACGTATTCTATTTTTATATCAACTCTATCGAGTTTGTCTAAGCGTAGCCCTTATTCTTATTGTCTCTCTAGGTTTAGATCAATCTATATTAACAGTAGAAAATCGGCAAATTTTTTATATTACCTGCTGGATCTATTTTGTTTGTAATGTTACGTCTTTATTTTTTCCATTATCAACCAGTCCTTCACTCACACTTGCTCTAATATTTTTTGATATAGTTATTCTTTCAATCTTATTTTATGCCGCTACGGGCCCATCAAGCGGTATTGGCAATCTATTGATTGTTACTGTTGCTATTGCTAACACCCTTTTTCGTGGCCAAATAGGGCTACTTATTGCGGCTATTTGTAGCATTATTATTGTAGTTATTACCGCTTTTCTCTCTTTTGTCACCAAAATTACGGTCAGCGAATACATTCAAGCAGGTACATTAGGCGCGCTATGTTTTATTAGTGCGATGCTTATTCAAAGCTTAGTGGCTCGCATGAAAACCAGCGAGGCACTAGCTAAACAAAAAGCCTCTGATGTTGCCAACTTACAAATTCTTAATAGTCTCATCGTAGAACAAATGCCTGCAGGCGCCCTATTAGTTAATAAAACAGGGCAAATTATTATGGCAAATAATGAAGCACACCATTTATTAGATGAACCCCTGCTTGATGGATTGTTAGTAGCTCATATTTTTCCAGAACTCTATACTGCCATAAAACAATGGTTAAATAACCCTAAGCTAGAGCCGCAACCTTTACAGCCATCTAAAAAACACCTTAGTAAATTACGTCCAACATTGATTCGTTCTAAACACAGTAATCAATTAGTCATTTTGGTGTTCTTAGAAAGTACCGATGTGATAGCCAAGCAAGTACAACAAATTAAACTGGCCTCCCTTGGCCACTTAACCGCCAGTATTGCCCATGAAATACGCAATCCTCTCGGCGCCTTAAGCCATGCTGTACAGCTTTTAAAAGAATCTGAAAATATGGATCAGCAAGATCAGCGTTTATTACAAATTATCCTAAATAACTCTGATCGAGTTAATAATATTATCAGTAATGTGTTACAACTTTCTAAGAAAAAACAAGGTCATAGCTTTAACTATGAAATGAAACCACTTGAATTAACCTCTTGGCTAGAAAATTTTGTTGTTGAATATCAAGAATCACTAAAACCAGAGTATAAAATTGAATTAGATATAGCTGTTAGACCCCTTTTTACCCACATTATTCCTTCACAACTCCATCAAATCGTTACTAATTTGGTTAATAATGCGTTTCGTCATACAAAACAAGAAAATGGCATAGCACAAATATGGTTAATGTTATATATTGACAACGCTAGCCAGCTTCCCCAACTAGATATCTTAGATAATGGGGAAGGAGTTCCCATTGAATTTGAAGACAAACTTTTTGAACCATTCTTTACCACAAGTAATGATGGTACAGGTACAGGTTTAGGATTATTTGTTACTAAAGAGTTGTGTGACAGTAATCAAGCGCAATTAGTGTATGTACCAAGAAAAGGCGGCGGAAGTTGTTTTCGCGTAACATTTTGCTCGGCCACTCCGATACTTTAGGAAAAATCATAATGACACAGTCAAAAATTTTAATTATTGATGATGAACCTGATATTCGAGAATTACTTGAAATTACTCTAGGTCGACTAAAATTAGCTACTCAATCAGTAGGTACGCTAAAAGAAGCAACTGAAATACTAAAGAAAGAAACCTTTGATCTCTGCCTAACGGACATGAAACTTCCTGATGGTGATGGTCTTGACTTTATTGAGTATACGCAACAGCATTATCCACAAATGCCTATTGCTATGATTACCGCCCATGGCAGTATGGATACAGCCATTATCGCTTTAAAAGCTGGGGCTTTTGATTATTTAACAAAACCCATTGATTTAAACCATTTACGAGAAATTATCAAATCAGCACTTAACCTAACTACTGCCAAAGTTGATAATATTCCTTTTGAACAACAATTCCTTGGTGACTCTCCACTAGTCCAAGCACTTCGTAGTCAAGTAAACAAAGTGGCACGTAGCCAAGCACCCGTTTATATTAATGGTGAATCTGGAACGGGGAAAGAAGTAATCGCTCGACTCATTCATTTACAAGGGCCTAGAGCTAAGCAGCCGTTTATTGCTATCAACTGTGGGGCTATTCCCTCTGAGTTGATGGAAAGCGAATTCTTTGGTCATCGCAAAGGTAGTTTTACTGGTGCCAACCAAGATAAAATAGGCTTATTCCAAGCGGCACAAGGTGGCACATTATTTTTAGATGAGGTGGCCGATTTACCACTCAGCATGCAAGTAAAACTATTGCGCGCTATCCAAGAAAAATCTATTCGTGCTATTGGCGATCAACAAGAACAACCTATTGATGTACGTATTCTTTGTGCTACCCATGCCGACTTAGCCGCAAGAGTAGTCGAAGGCAAGTTTAGACAAGATCTTTATTACCGCCTTAATGTTATTGAATTAAAAATTCCGCCATTACGCGACCATAAAGAAGATATTCCGCTATTGGCTGATGCACTGTTAAAACGTGCTAACTACGATGTTAAGCTTTCCGATGAAGCCATTGAAAAATTATTGACTTATGAATTCCCAGGCAATGTACGAGAACTTGAGAATATACTTGAACGTGCTTATACACTCTGTGAACAGGGTGTAATCAGGCCCGATGACCTTCGTTTTGCTAGTATGTTACCAAGTGACTCATCGGTGACCTCTACTGCCACTGTTAACACACCAATTACTCAATCAATACCTTCACAAACTGAAGATAGTTCTATTGCAGAAGATAAACTGCCTAATTTAGTAGATATTGGTAATTTAGAAGAATATCTTGAAGCCGTTGAAAGAAAAATTTTAACCCAAGCGCTTGAGGAAAACCGTTGGAATAGAACAGCTGCAGCTGAACGCTTAGGATTATCTTTCCGTTCTATGCGCTACCGACTAAAAAAATTAGGCATTGATTAATGGACTGTCCATCATCATGGATATTGCTAATCTAACAGCTTTTATTGCAGTAGCTGAAACCTCCAGTTTCTCACTAGCTGCTGATCGGCTATTTCTTACGCAGCCTGCAATTAGCAAACGTATCTCTACCCTTGAGCAATCACTTAACACCAAGTTATTTGATCGTATTGGCCGCAACATACAATTAACGGAAGCAGGTAAGGCATTATTACCCCATGCTTATCATATTCTTACAGAAATTAATGACGCGAGCCGTAAACTATCTAACTTAGAAACAGAAGTAAAAGGGCAACTTAATATAGCTACCAGTCATCATATAGGGCTACACAGACTGCCCCCTATATTACGTAGCTTTACTAAACGTTACCCAAAAGTCAATTTAAATATTCACTTTCTAGACTCTGAAAAAGCCTATGATGCTGTATTACATGGCCATGTAGAGTTGGCTATTATTACTTTAGCTGCCGCAACTTATGCTCCATTGACTGCAATACCTATATGGAATGACTCTTTAGACTTTGTATGTTCCCAAGATAATCCCTTAAGTCAGTTCAAGCAGATCGATTTAGCAACCTTAGCTAAACATCCTGCTATTTTTCCAGGTCTTGGTACTTTCACCCATGACATTATAAAAAATTGTTTTTTACAAGCTAAACTAACACCCAATATAACCATGAGCACAAACTATATGGAAACTATTAAAATGTTAGTTTCCATAGGGATAGCATGGAGTGTACTACCAAGCACAATGCTTGATCCCAGTTTAATTAAGCTTAATGTTAAAGATGTAACACTATCCAGACAGCTGGGTTACCTTTATCATAGAGAACGAACGCTTTCAAAAGCCACTATTAAACTAATAGAACTCCTTAAAATATGCTAGAATAATAAACAACCATTGCTCTACTTTCTAACTCTATTTTTAACTCGGTTGCTATTTTATTCGTTATAATAGAGATATTATTGTATATTAAATGTATATAAAAGAAGTTACCGTTTTTTTTGCTTTTACCATACAAAGGACTTTCAGGAATGTTACTTGACGTTAAATCATATGGCATTGCATTTGGCACTAGGGTCATTTTAGCTGATGTAAGCTTTTCTATTCAATCTGATAAAGGCGTCATTGTGGTTATGGGCCCAGGTGGAACAGGAAAGTCCACACTTATGCGCTCTCTTGCAGGGATTAATAAGCGCTCTAGCAATGCCCACGAATGGGGACAAATCTTATATAAAGACCAACCTATTGATCAGCAAAATATCCCTCAGTTTGTTCAACAAAATGCTAAAGCGATGGGATTACCAGTTATTGAGAGTTTTGCAGAAAAAGTTCGCCAATCTTCTGAGCAATCACTAAGCCCTGCAGAAATGCGTGCGCATATCATCAGTGAATTAGAGCGTTTAGAAATCCCATCGATGATCCAGTATTTAGACCAGCCTATGATTCAACTTCCTGTTGAACACGCAAGAGCGGTCAATATGCTCAGAGAAGCCTTTTCAAAAGAGCCTATCTTACTATTAGATGAGCCTACTACTGGCATGAATGAAACTGGCGCCAGTATGCTTCTCAAATTAACCAAAAAATTGGGTGAAGAGCGTGTTTGCATGATTATTCTACATAATCAAATGCAAGCAAAAGAAGTAGGTGATCAAATTTTATTGCTCGCGGGTGGTCGCGTTCAGGCCTACGAAAGCAAAGATGATTTCTTTAACAACAAAGCAAAAAATGATGTGGTTGCACAATTCTTACGCTCAGGCAGTTGTAATATTCCTGCGCCTGATGCAGATGTGAATACGTTAGATGAAAGTATTCCAAAGCCACCTCCTTTACCAGAAGAAGCGATTAAAATAATTGCAGAACTTAAAGCAGCTGCTCCTAAGCCACAAACCGTCATACCAACTGTCAACAATGATTTAGTGATGCCTCAGGAACAGCCACAGAAGCCTATTTCATCAGTGATTGAGCAAGCCAAATCAGAACCTCAACTCAGCTCTTCTGAAATGACGCAATCCACCCCTATTGCTTCGGTGACTAGCAACTTGGCGGTAAAAAATGCTTCTCGTAGTAAATTCCGAGGCCCTAATGGTTTCCATTGGATCGCTCCAGATCAATTAGCTGGCTGTCCTATGCCCGGCATTGTAGCACCCTTAGAATATGATCTATCTGCATTAAGAGATGTGGGTGTAACTGTTTTAGTTAACTTAACAGATCGTGAACTACCTGAAGAAATACTTGCGCAATATGGTATTCGTAGTGTTCAATTCAAAATTGAAGACCGTCGAGCCCCTCCTATTATGTGGATAAAAATGCTATTAGTACAATTAGATAAACTATTAGCCAAAGGGGATGTACTTGCCGTTCACTGTTTAGCTGGACTTGGAAGAACAGGTACTGTATTAGGTGCTTGGTTAATTAAACAAGGCTTAACAGCTGAAGAAACTTTAAAACGGTTACGTCAAATTGATGCTGGCTATGTACAATCTAAAGAACAAGAAGATCTCCTTTATGCACTAGAAGAGAATATTCTTATTAGAGCAACTTAATGAGAGAGTTTTCAAAGTTTTACCATTAACTGGTTGCTTTTACTAGCAGCAAAATGCAAAATAGCAACCCATTATTATAAAACATGTCAAATATCTATTATTTTGACAAAAATCAATAAATGCCTCAGAGCATATAAAGTAAAGGAAAATATAATGGCTAATTTAGATCAAGCTATCCAAACCGCGATTGGCGCAATCCCTGAATGTCTTGCTGCTGGCTATGTAGACGTATCATCAGGTATGCTTCTTTCTGTAAAAACTATTGACTCTCATCCAAGAGAAGTATTAGACCTTGTTGCTGCTGCAACATCTGATATTTTCCAAGGTCCGAATGTTTCAATGATTGAACAACTATTCAGAAAAGCACGTGGTTTACCACCAGACGCTAATCACCACTATTTCCAAGAAATTATTGTAAACAGTGAAAACTTACTGCATATCTTTATGCGTGGTAAGCGCTACCCTGATTACATTGTTTGTTTCGTTTGCCGTAAGAGTGCAAACTTAGGTATGGCTTTAACTAAAGCACGTATGCAATTACCTATGTTAGAAGAAAACGTATAATTTTCTTTTTGTCTTGAGTATTCCTATCATGGAATACTCAAGAACAATTCCCCCATCCCCTCCCTTAGAAAAGCTTAGCTATTTTTTTGTTATCTCTTGGGATAACGACAAAAAATGATTATAATATGCTCCGTTTTATTGCTTATCGAGGAGCGCTGCAGCAACAAGCAAGTTGTCAGGCTCGATTAGTGGCATACAGGTCCACCCATAAAACTTTCCAAACGGCGCTCATATAAACTAAAAACTTTTATTTTGATTAAAGATTGCTAAATCAAATAAAAGCTTGTTCTTTTAGAATGGAGATATGAGCATGAATAACTTTTCTGACTATAAAGTTGCCGATATTTCTTTGGCTGATTGGGGCCGTCGAGAAATCATTATTGCAGAATCTGAAATGCCTGCATTAATGGCCTTACGTCGCAAATACGCTACTGAAAAACCTTTACAAGGTGCCAAAATTCTTGGCTGTATTCATATGACCATCCAAACAGCTGTACTCATTGAAACTTTAATAGCATTGGGTGCAGAAGTTCGTTGGTCATCTTGTAATATTTTCTCTACTCAGGATCAAGCAGCTGCCGCTATTGCTGCTGCGGGCATTCCTGTATTTGCTTGGAAAGGTGAAACAGAACAAGAATACGAGTGGTGTATTGAGCAAACTATCCTAAAAGATGGTCAGCCATGGGACGCCAATATGGTATTAGATGACGGTGGCGACTTAACGGCTATCCTTCACACTAAATACCCTGCAATGCTTGATAAGATACATGGTATTACAGAAGAAACCACTACAGGTGTGCATCGTTTACTTGAAATGTGGAAAAAAGGCACCTTAAAAGTACCTGCGATCAATGTCAATGACTCTGTAACGAAAAGCAAAAATGACAACAAATATGGTTGTCGTCACAGTTTAAATGATGCCATTAAACGCGCTACAGACCACTTACTATCAGGTAAACAAGCACTTGTTATTGGCTATGGTGATGTAGGTAAAGGTTCTGCTCAATCATTACGTCAAGAAGGTATGATTGTACGTATTTCAGAAGTTGATCCAATCTGTGCTATGCAAGCCTGTATGGATGGTTTTGAAGTCGTTTCACCTTATAAAAATGGGGTAAATGATGGTTCAGATACTAATGTTAATACTGACTTATTACAAAAAATAGACCTTATCGTTACCACCACTGGTAATGTGAATGTATGCGATGCAAACATGTTAAAAGCACTTAAAAAACGTGCTGTGGTATGTAATATTGGTCACTTTGACAATGAAATTGATACTGCGTTTATGCGTGCTAACTGGGCATGGGAAGAAGTTAAACCTCAAGTTCATAAAGTACACAGAACGGGCAAAGATAGCTTTGCAGCAGATAATGACAACTATCTAATCTTACTCTCTGAAGGTCGTTTAGTGAATTTAGGTAATGCAACAGGTCATCCTAGTCGTATCATGGATGGATCATTTGCTAACCAAGCATTGGCACAAATCCACTTATTCCAACAAAAGTTTGCTGAGCAAACGGCTGATAAAAAAGCTGAATTATTAAGAGTGGAAGTACTACCAAAGAAACTTGACGAAGAAGTAGCGGCTGAAATGGTTAAAGGCTTTGGTGGAGTAATCACTAAATTAACGCCTAAACAAGCTGAATACATTGATGTTCCTATTGACGGACCATTTAAACCAGATACTTACCGTTATTAATTAACCTTTTGACCTACCCTCCTTAGTAATAAGGAGGGTTTATGATGATAACAATGAACAACACAAAACCATTATTTAGTTTTGAGTTTTTTCCTACCAAAACAGAAGTAGGCATGGAAAAACTTTTAAACCACGCACAACAGTTAGCCACTACTTGCAACCCAGCATTCTTTTCTTGTACTTATGGCGCAGGTGGCTCCACCAGAGATAGAACCTTTGATACTGTATTGCAACTAACCAATACAACCCAAGTTGCTACAGCACCGCACTTATCCTGTGTGGGAGACTCTAAAGAGTCATTACGTAGCTTATTAAAGCGCTACCAAGAACTAGGTATCAATCGTATTGTTGCTTTACGTGGTGATTTACCATCAGGGATGGGTATGGATGCAGGAGATTTACGCTATGCGTCTGATCTCGTTAGTTTTATCCGTGAAGAAACAGCCGACCATTTTCATATTGAAGTAGCTGCTTATCCAGAAATACATCCACAAGCTTTAAACATGGAACAAGATTTAAAACATTTTGTTAATAAAATTAAAGCAGGGGCGAATAGCGCTATTACCCAATATTTCTTTAATGCTGACTGCTATTTTTACTTTGTAGATCGTGTGCAAAAAATGGGAATTGATGTCCCTATTATTCCAGGTATAATGCCAATCACTAACTACAGTAAACTAGCCCGTTTCTCTGACTCCTGTGGCGCAGAACTACCTCGCTGGATTAGAAAACAGCTAGAAGCTTATGGTGACGACATAGAAAGTATCCAATCATTTGGTACCGAAACCATCAGTAAGCTTTGTGAACAATTATTAGCTGGTGGTGCCCCAGGACTGCATTTTTATACATTAAACCAGGCTGAACCAAGTCTTGCAGTATGGAAAAATTTAATTTAATATTGCGCCACTAGTAATTACTTGCTTTTTGGGTATAATAAAGGATAATTACTCTATTTAATCTTTGCCCAAAAAGCATAATAAGACATTCAACTTTAATACTCTCCTCATATTACTAATATCTGTACAGCGCAGGACAGGTGATTCAGTAATCGATAAGTTGAAGTGTAGCTGCGCAAATAGTTAAAAACATCATGTCGATATTAATTTATTAACTTAATAGTAGGATTTTTTGCATGTCCTTTACATCGCTAGGACTTTCCGAGCTTATATCAGAAACAACTAAAACATTATACGAAACACCCACTACTCTACAACAACAGGCTATTCCCGTTATTTTACAAAATAACGACTTAATGGTTGCCACTCCAACCGCAGAGACAGGAAAAGTTGGTAGTTTTGTACTCCCCATTATCGAAAAATTATTCCCACAAGGGAATGTAGCGCATAAAGCGCCTACTTCAAAACAACCAAAAGTACTTATTTTAGTAGCTTCCACAGACGAAGCGATTCAAATCACAGAATACTTTAAAGCCTATTCCTTTGACTTTTCCATGACGGTAGGCTGTGTTTTAGATAGCACAAATAGCGCGCTACAAACCAAAATACTTAGCCATGGGGTTGATATATTAGTAGCATCCCCCACTCGCTTAGTAGAACTTATTGAACAACAAGCTGTTGAACTATCAGCAGTAGAAATTTTTGTATTAGATGAAGCAGAGCAGTTAACTAATAACGACTCTATTAAAACAACTAAGCAAGTGATTGATCTGCTACCAGCAGAACGTCAAAATTTACTTTACGCTGCAAACTTTACAGATGATGTTATTGTACTTGCTCACTTTTTGCTTAAAAACCCTGAGCGTATTGAAATTAATATTACACCCTCTATTGAACATATTAAACAAAGTGTATTTTATATTCCAACACGCCAAAAAGCAGCCTTACTGACTCATCTAATCAATAAACACCAGTGGCCGCAAATACTACTATTTACCCGTACTAAATACGGTGCTAGTCGCCTCTCCAACTACCTTACTAAGAAAGGTATAAACTCAGCGACCATCCATAGCAATAAAACTCAAAATGCACGCAATAAATCCCTGATTGATTTTAAAGAAAATTTAGTACAAGTTTTAATTGCTACAGATATTACTACTGAAAGTTTAGAAATAAATCAATTACCTTGTATTATTAATTTTGATCTGCCTTATATTGAAGATGACTATATACAACGTATCAATACTATTGATAGCGTTGGCGAGGCTATCTCATTTGTTAGTCCAGAAGAAGAAAAGTTATTACTTGTAATTGAAGACTTTATCAAACAAAAAATTGCTGATGGTGATATGAGTGATTTTGTGTTTGATGCAGAAACAAACGAAGAAAATAATGATCGTTTTAGACGTATTTTCCGCCACCCTGCGGTAGGTAGAAAATCACGCAAAAGAAAAACCACGCTAGGTACTGATGAGCCAATTGAAGCTCCTGCTGCGGAAGATCTAGATGACGACTTAGCAGAAAAAAGAGCTAGTCGCGTTAGCAAAACTAATTTTAGTAAAGCCAAAACTAAAACAACACGTAATCCTTACAATAAACATAGAAGAAATGCGCCTGTAAGCACTGTATCATTAGATGACATGCCTCCAGATCGTCCAGAAGATGAATTCCGTGATGACGAATACGATAATTTTGGTAACAGTGTAGACTATATAAGCCCTTACCAAGACAAGGCTAAGAATGCACGTGGCAAGCGTTTTACAAAAGCTACTCCACCAACTACAACACCAGTAGCAAGCGCAACTAAAACCACCACGAGCCGTCCACAACGAGCTAAAACAACCAAACCGAAAACAGCAACTACTAATAATAGCCAAGCAACTGATCAACGTCGTCCAAGAAATTCTTTATATAGACGCAACAATCGCACTAACACCCCTTTGACCACTCCTTCTTCTACACCTCATAGAAAAAGAGAGATAATGACTGCCTTACCGTCAAGTGAACTAAAAGAGCCACAACAAAGACGTACACCAACTACGACTCCAGCCATTATTCATCGTAAACACTCAAGAGTAGACCGTTTACCTACTATTGAACAATTAGACAGTATGCCAAATCGTCATATTCCTAAGAGTGAAAAGCCTATGTTGCTTTCACGTAAGAATTTAGATGATGAATAGGTAATGCACCTAATTGACACACATAACCACCTTGGTTGCGAAGACTTTAACAAGGATCGCGACCAAGTTTTAAAAAGAAGTATCGAATTAGGCGTTATAAAACAAATTATGGTGGGCGTGTTTACCAATGAATGGCAACACACTATTCAATTAGCACAGCAACACCCTTCACTCTATGTGGCCTGTGGTATACATCCCATGTATATTCCATCAGCACAACAAATACCTCAAGCGCTTGATCTGCTAAAACAGCTTTTTGCAACCGCTGAGAACTCTCAAAAACTCTGTGCCCTTGGCGAAATTGGTTTAGATTACTACATTGATAACTACGATCAAGATCAGCAACAACAGTTATTTAAACGCCAATTAGCTATTGCTACAGAGTATCAGAAACCTGTATTACTCCATGTTAGAAGGGCACATGCTGATACGATTAAAATTTTAAAAAGTCTAAAATTTAAACTTGGTGGAATTGCTCATGCTTTTAGTGGTAGTTATGAGGAAGCTAAAGAATATATCAAACTTGGTTTTAAAATCGGCTTAGGTGGTGCAGGCACTTACCCACAAGCGCATCGTATGCACCGCGTATTGCAACAGCTACCACTGGAAGCCATTGTATTAGAAACCGATGCGCCTGACCTTTCCCCTGTTGGCCAACAAGGGCAACGTAATAGTCCTGAGTTTTTACCTGAAATCTGCCAACAACTGGCCAAAATTAAAGGCATTTCAGCAGAGCTTCTTGCCGAAGCCTCCACCCAAAATGCCTGTCAATTATTTAATTGGGACTATAAAAAAATTATAGTAACTATTCAACAGCTATAATTTCTACATCAAATAAAATATCTTTACCTGCTAATGGATGATTAAAGTCGATCACTACTTCTTTATCATCAAAACGACTTACCATACCTGGTAAATCCGAACCAGCAGCATCCTTAAACATAAACATTAAGCCAACTTCCATATCCATCTCTTTAAAATGAGCACGTGGTATCACTTGTACATTTTGTGGATTAGGTTGACCAAAGCCTTGTTCTGGTTTGATAAGAAATTCTTGTTTATCACCTGCCTTCATACCAATAAGCACTTGTTCAAAACCTGGTAATAAACTGCCATCTTTCATGGTAAAAGTAGCGGCTTGCTTATCACGTGTACTATCAATTACATCCCCAGAAGTTAACTTAAGGGTAAAATGTAATGTCACACGGCTATTATCGTTAATACTACTCACTTTTACTTTCTCTCTTTTTAGCAAAGAACAACATATCTATCACTAGCATAGCTGCACCAATACTAATAGCAGTATCTGCTATATTAAAGGCAGGGAAATAATAATCGGTATGCCAATGGGCTAAAATAAAATCGACTACATAACCAAGTACCACACGGTCATACAGATTACCCAAAGCGCCACCTAGCACTAATGCTAAGGCAATAGCTAGCCATGTTTCTTTATTGGATTTAAGGCGTGTCAACCATATCACTAAGACAATACTAACAGTAAAGGCAATACCAGCAAACAACCACTTCTGCCAACCAGAATGATCTGCTAAAAAGCTCCAAGCTGCCCCAAAATTATAAGTATGAAACCAAGCCAAATAGTTAGGAATAACCTCTACCATTTGTTGCAAGGGTAGATAGTTCACTGTCCAGTATTTAGTGGACTGGTCAATAATAATGACCAGTACCGATACCCAAACCCAAGGTAATTTACCAAAACGTGCCATCAAGGATAAGCCTTCTATAGATTAATAAATATGTTATACATTGTGACGTTCTTCGCCTGCACCATAAACATTGGTAATACAACGTCCACAAAGTTCAGGATGATCAGTATGCTGGCCAACATCTGCCACATAATGCCAACAACGACCACATTTCTGATTGTCAGATTTTTTAACCGTTAACTGTAAATCTGCTAACTCAGTGGCTACTGCATCGGCAGGTGCTTGTTCAAAAGGCAACATATTCGCCTTAGAAGTAATCAACACGAAACGTAATTCATCACCTAACTTATTTAAAGCAGTTAATAAACCACCCTGTGCATACAAAGTAACCTCTGCCTGTAAACTACCACCAACTACTTTGTTATTACGTTGGTTTTCAATTTCTTTATTAACCGCTGTTTTAACCAACATAATTTGTTGCCAGTAATCACGGTCTAATTCAAAACCTTCTGGTAACTCTGTTAAACCGTTATACCAAGTATTCAACATCACAGATTCATTGCGTTTACCTGGTAAATAACCCCAAGCTTCTTCGGCAGTGAAAGGTAAAATTGGTGCAATCCAACGAACTAAGGCTTCGGCAATATGGAATAATGCAGTTTGGCAAGAACGTCTTGCTACACTATCTTTAGCAGTAGTGTATTGACGGTCTTTAATTAAGTCTAAGTAAAAACTACTTAACTCTTGGGTACAGAAGTTATGTAATTTCTGATAAACCTGCCAGAACTTATATTGTTCATAAGCATCATTTAGTTCACTTTGCATTTTTGCAGCTGCGTCTATTACCCAACGATCTAAAGTTAATAACTTATCTGTTGGCAATAAATCTGTGGCTGGGTCAAAGCCTGATAAATTCGATAATAAATAACGAATGGTATTACGAATACGACGGTAGGCATCTGCATTACGTTGGAAAATTTCATGGGATGCAGCAATCTCACCTGAGTAATCCACTGAAGATACCCATAAGCGTAAGATATCTGCCCCCAACTTATCCGTTACTTCCTGTGGTGCAATCACATTGCCTAATGACTTAGACATTTTGCGACCATTTTCATCCACTGTGAAACCATGGGTTAATAGGCTACGATAAGGTGGATGATCGTCAATTGCACAACCAGTTAATAATGATGAGTGGAACCAACCGCGATGTTGGTCAGAACCTTCCAAATATAAATCAGCACGAGGACCGCTAGCATGGCCTAATGGGTGAGAACCACGCAATACATGCCAATGGGTGGTGCCTGAGTCAAACCACACATCTAAGGTATCACTGATTTTGTCATATTGCTCAGCCTCAGCACCTAATAACTCAACTGGGTCAAGCTTAAACCAAGCCTCAATACCTTGTTTTTCAATACGCTTCGCTACTTCTTCCATTAACTCAACAGTACGTGGGTGTAAATCGCCTGTTTGTTTATTTAAGAAAAAGGGAATAGGAACGCCCCAGTTACGCTGCCGAGAGATACACCAGTCAGGACGTTTCGCGATCATATCGTATAAACGTTCTTTACCCCACGCAGGGAAAAACTGAGTATGCTCAATACCTTGTAATGAACGTTCTCGCAAAGTCTTACCATCAGTAGGTTGAATATCCATTCCCACAAACCATTGCGCTGTTGCACGATAGATTAAGGGTGTTTTATGACGCCAGCAGTGCATATAACTATGAACAATCTTCTCATAAGCCAATAAACTACCTACTTCTTTCAGCTTTTCAATGATATTTGCATTAGCTTTCCAAATAAATTGACCACCAAAAAAAGGTAAATCTTCGCTATAAACACCATTACTTTGGACAGGTGTCAAAATATCATCATTACTCATGCCATAGCGTTTACAGGTGTTAAAGTCATCTACACCATAGGCAGGTGCAGAATGCACAATACCTGTACCTGAAGTAGCTTCTACATAATCCGCTAAATAAATAGGCGATAAACGATCATAGAAAGGATGTTTAAATTTAATAAGCTCTAATTTCTCACCTAATGCCTTTGCAATCACCTTACCTTCAAGCTTATAACGCTCTAAACAATCGTTGACTAAATCCACTGCTAATACCAGTAATTTATCACCAACATCCACTAAACCATATTCTAATTCTGGGTGGAAGTTAAGCGCTTGGTTAGCAGGTATTGTCCAAGGAGTCGTTGTCCAAATCACCGCATAAGCTGTTCTAGGCAAACTGGCTAAACCAAAAGCAGCAGCTAATTTATCAGCCTCAGCTACGGGGAAACCTACATCAATCGCGTCTGATTGCTTATCTTGGTATTCCACTTCAGCTTCAGCCAATGCAGAAGCACAATCGAAACACCAATTAACAGGTTTTAATCCTTTAAATACATAGCCATGCTTAACCATTTCCGCTAAGGCACGTACTTCACCTGCTTCATTAGCAAAGTTCATGGTTAAATAAGGATTATCCCAATCGCCAAGCACACCTAACCGAATAAAATCTTTTTTCTGACCTTCAACCTGTTCCTTAGCAAAAGAACGGCAAAGCTCACGCATTTTATCTGCTTCAATATTCTTACCATGTTTCTTTTCGATTTGGTTTTCAATAGGCAAACCATGACAATCCCAACCAGGGATGTAGGGCACATCATAACCTGATAGAATTTTTGAACGATTAATAATATCTTTGATAATTTTATTGACTGCGTGACCTATATGGATATTACCGTTGGCGTATGGCGGGCCATCGTGTAGTAAAAATTTAGGGCGACCTTCACTAATCTCACGAATTTTTTGGTACAGATTCTCAGCAGTCCATTGTTCAATCATTTTTGGTTCCCGTTGAGGCAAACTAGCCTTCATGGGGAAATCTGTTTCCGGTAAATTCAATGTTGATTTATAGTCACTCATAATAAAAGCCCTAACGGTTTAAAAAGCCACGCGCCTGCCAATAAGCACGGGCATTGGTCACATCATTGTCAATTGCTGCTTTTAACTCATCAAGTGAGTTAAATTTCTTTTCATCACGCAGCTTATGATGAAAAGTAACGCGAAGATGACGATTATAAAGATCGCCAGAATAATCTAATAAATGCACTTCCAGATGAGAACGTCCATCACCATGTACAGTAGGCCTAATGCCAATATTAGCCACCCCACAATAAACTTTACCCTCTAGTTCACAACTAACTACAAACACCCCTCTAAGCGGTGCATGTTTGCGTTTCAGTTGGATATTAGCGGTAGGACACCCTAATTTTCTAGCGAGTTGCTGGCCTTTAATTACCTTACCTGATAATTGGAAAGGTCTACCCAATAATCGTTCAACTAATTCTAAATCATCTGCTAATAGGGCATTACGCACACGGGTGCTACTGATTCTTTGCTCATCTAAATAGACTGTTTTAGCATCTTGCACGGTAAAACCATATTGTTTGCCAGCCTCTTGCAACATGGCAAAATTACCACTACGTTTAGCACCAAAGTGAAAATCATCACCGACTTCAATATGTTTTACATGCAAGCCATCAACCAATATTTTTTTAATAAAATCTTCGGCTGATATTTCTCTAAAGCGTTGATTAAAATGCAAGCATAAAACAATATCAATACCTTGATCTCTTAATAGCTCTAGCTTTTCCCGCACACGGGTTAAACGAATAGGCGCACCTTGTGGATCAAAAAACTCTTTTGGTTGTGGTTCAAAAATAATAGCGCAACTAGGCACGCCCAGCTTTTTAGCACATGCTTTAACATGCTCTAAAATGGCTTGGTGCCCTAAGTGTAGGCCATCAAAATTACCAATGGTAGCCACACAACCTTGTTTAAAATTCTTTAAATCTTGAAGACAGCGAACCAACCGCATAACTGTAAACGCTTTATAGAATAAAAGTTATAAATTATAACGGGAGAACCCCTGACATGCTATAAATTAATTTAGGAAAAACAATCTACCAGTTATTGACTCTATAAAGCTTTATCAACGAGTGGATAATTATTAAACTTTAAAGTTGTGATTCAATAGGCAACCAACTGAGCACCTTAAGAATCATTCGATTAAATATTCCTACTTCTGGATCATGTTTCCATATTCTTTCTGGATCAGCAGTACCATCCAACCAACGTAACTTACCATCTTCCAAAAATAACTCGTAACTGTTATTTTTCTCAACTTTATATTCGTACAGCGCTATTAGCTCTTTCGTTAAAGCTGGATGGACAAATAGCACACCCATTTCTGTATTTAGTCTGGCAGAACGTGGATCAAAATTAAAAGAACCAATAAAACTGGTTTTATGATCAACAATAAATACCTTTGTATGTAAGCTAGCCCCACTAGAACCAAACAAATTTTTATTTACTTTTTGATAAGGCGTGAATTCATATATTTTAATTCCTTCTTCCAAAAGAGGAATTCGATAAGGCGCATAGCCACTATGGACCACCATCACATCTGTTGCAGCCAGTGAATTGGTTACTACACCAACACCAACATCTTGGCTACGCAATTTTTTCAATATTTTCATACCCTCTTCACCAGGTACAAAATAAGGAGAAATTAAAATCAATTGTTCCTTAGCATCTAACCAAAATGGTACTAGAGAATTAACTATCCACTTGTCCTTGCTTAGATCATAAGCTTTTTCAGGAGGGTCTGAATAAACATGCGCGTCATCAGTCCAATAAATTGGTCTTTCATTATTAAAAATTGCTTCTACTGTCGATGATTCTCTTAAGCGTTCTATATAAACATTTTTTATTTTAATGACATCTTCATCAACATCTTTAATATATTGACGCAAACTCGATAACGCCTCTTCTTTAACCTTTATTAATTCCTTCAAAGGAACCGTAGCTATGCTATTCCAAAACTGATCAAAGATAATTTGTGTGTCTTTAACTGCATCACCCAATAACAGAACATCGACATCAAAAAAGTTGGTTTGCTTAGCCGCATCAAAATACTCATCACCAATATTGCGACCACCTACTATGGAAACACGGCCATCAGCTAGCCATATTTTATTATGCATACGTCGATTTAATCTTGATCCTCTATAGACCATTTCAGAGACTTTAAGTAACGTACTCTTGCGACTATAAACAGGATTATATAATCTCACCTCAATATTAGGATGCTGCTCTAAAGTAGCTAATACATTATCTTCAGAAACATTCATATCATCCAATAACAATCGTATCCGTACACCTCTATCAGCAGCCCGTAATAATTCATAACTTAATAAGTTACCCGTTAAGTCATTATTCCAAATATAATATTGTAAATCTAAACTACGACCTGCTTCTTTTGCTGTAATAGCCCTAAGGGTAAATGCATCTAGATTACTATCCAGTAACACCAAACCTGTTTGGTTTGGATGCGCATCAAGCAAAGGATGAAGCGCTTTGTCAATGGTAGTTGTATTGTCTACAGGTAACATATAACTTGCCTTTTTGTCCACGAACGAATTTGAACCACAAGCTAGTAATGATAATAATAAAAATAAATTGCCTAATATGTACGTAATTTTAAGTATTAGCTTATACATGTTTAGTTAGTTATGGTAATCTATTATAGCCTTGTTTAACCCTTCTTTAAGATTTAGTAAAACTTTGTAAATCATTTTATTAGTTCATTACTGAACTAATTCAACTTGCCTTCATCATATATCTGAACTAATTTTTTTTATATTATTCTTTAATGTAATAAATCAATAACTTTTACAGGAAATGTTAAGTTAACATGAACCATAAAAATGCCCTCAATATTATTGTAGTGCTGTTGATTGCTGCTTTTTTCACAGGGCTGTGGGCGATATATAATAGACCTGTTAGTGCGCCTAGCTGGCCACAACAGGTATCTGGCTATTCATTCTCTCCTTTTCATGGGAATCAGGACCCAGCCACAGGAGATTACCCTACAGCAGAAGAAATCAGTAGTGACCTAGCGCTAGTGGCGACACAGACACAAAATATTCGTACCTATTCTGTTAAGGAAACCCTTGGCGCAATCCCACGCTTAGCAGATAACTATGGCTTAAAAGTGACATTAGGGGTTTGGATTAGTAATGATTTAGCAGAAAATCAAAAAGAGCTAGATAAAGCTATTGAAATCGCCAACGAAAATCGTAATGTAATACGTCTGGTGATAGGTAATGAAGCATTATTCCGTGAAGAAGTGACAGTAGATCAAATGATAGATTACTTGGATTATGCGCGCGATAACGTCAAAATCCCTGTTACCACTTCCGAACAATGGCATATTTGGGACAAATATCCTGAATTAGGCAATCATGTTTATTTAATAGCAGCCCATATTCTGCCCTATTGGGAACGTATTCCTGTTAAGCAAGCAATTCCCTTTGTTTTTGAAAAAGTAGCGGTATTAAAAAAAGACTTTCCTAATAAGCCTCTTCTCCTGTCCGAAATAGGTTGGCCTAGCAATGGCAGAATGGAAGGCAAAGCCACTGCTACACAAGCCGATCAGGCTATTTACTTACGTAATCTAATTAATATTTTAAATCAGCAAGGCTATTCTTATTTTATTGTTGAAGCCTTTGATCAGCCATGGAAAATGACCGATGAAGGAGCAGTAGGTGCTTATTGGGGCGTTTATAATTTAGACCGCCAACCTAAATTTGAATTTACAGGGCCTGTGATTGCCATTGCACATTGGAAAATATTGGCAGTTATCTCTGCCATGCTCGCCTTTTTATCTATTTCTATCTTAATGATTGATAGCTCTGCCCTTAAACAAAAAGGTCGTATATTTTTAACCTTTATCGCTTTTGCTTGTGCTTCTACTATTGTCTGGATTGGTTATGACTATACTCAACAATACAGCACTTGGTTCAATCTTATTGTTGGTACTTTATTAGCCTTTGGTGTGCTTGGTATTGCGATTGTGATCCTAACCGAGGCCCATGAGCTAGCAGAAACTGTTTGGACAAAACAACGACGTAGACCTTTCTTACCCATTACAGGAGATAGCACCTATCATCCCAAGGTTTGTATACAAGTACCTTGCTACAATGAACCTCCTGAGATGTTGAAAAAGACCTTAGACGCCTTAGCAAAACTTGATTATCAAAATTATGAAGTGGTTGTTATTGATAATAATACTAAAGATCCAGCCACATGGATGCCAGTAGAAGCTTACTGTAAAGAGTTAGGTTCACGTTTTCATTTCTATCATGTTAGCCCATTGGCTGGTTTTAAGGCAGGTGCTTTAAATTACGCCTTAGAAAAAGTATCGGCTGATGTAGAAATAGTGGCTGTAATTGATGCCGACTATTGTGTTGACCCTAATTGGCTAAAACACATGATTCCCCATTTTAAAGACCCCAAAATTGCTATTGTGCAGTCTCCGCAAGACTATTATGACGAGAATGATAGTTTATTTAAAAAGCTCTGCTACGCTGAATACAAAGGGTTCTTTCATATTGGTATGATAACCCGTAATGAGCGGGATGCTATTATTGAACATGGCACCATGACTATGGTACGTCGCACAGTATTAGATGAATTAAAATGGGCCGATTGGTGTATCACTGAAGATGCTGAACTAGGTCTACGGGTATTTGAAAAAGGCTTATCTGCCGCTTACTGTGAACAAAGTTATGGTAAAGGTTTAATGCCTGATACCTTTATGGACTTTAAGAAACAACGTTTCAGATGGGCCTATGGTGCTATTCAAATTATTAAACACCATTTTAAAACCTTAGTATTTGGTAAAACGAAAGATGGTAAGCGTCTTAGTAAAGGTCAACGCTATCATTTTATAGCAGGTTGGTTACCTTGGATTGCGGATAGTATGAATATCTTCTTTATCCTTGGGTCATTATTATGGTCTTCTGCCATGATTATTAGACCACAACAATTTGACCCACCTTTAATCATCTTTGCACTACCGCCATTAGCCTTATTCTTCTTTAAGGTAGGTAAAATTATTTTCCTTTATAAGAAGGTGATTGGTGTTAACTATAAAGATGCTTTTTTTGCTGCATTAACAGGGCTTTCTCTTTCTCATACCATTGCGAAAGCTGTGCTTTATGGCTTTTTTACAAAAAGTATACCTTTCTTCCGTACACCTAAAATGCGCAGTAACCATGGTTTTTTAGTGGCATTTAGTGAAGCACGAGAAGAAGTGTTTATTATGTTACTACTATGGGTTGCAGTGGCAGGTATATTATTAACCCAAGAATCCCTTGCTTTTGATGTAATGCTTTGGATTATTACTCTCTCTGTACAATCTTTGCCTTATTTAGCTGCCATGGTTATGGCTATGGTGTCATCACTTAAACCTAATAAACAAATGATGATGTCTGCTATTAAGACTCACTAAATCATAAAGCGGTTTCAGTTCTTCTAAAACCGCTTAAGCTATCTAACTACTCAGCGAAACTAATTATTAGGATTAAAGTCACCCCATAATTGCTGAGCAATAGAGAGTATTACGATGGGGGCTGTTTCTGTGCGTAATACCCTACTGCCTAAATGTACTTGCTGAAACTCATACTGTTGCGCTAATGCTATTTCTTCATCGGTAAAGCCACCCTCTGGACCAATTAATAAAGCCAATGAAGAAGGCTTTTGATAATTTCCCATAGGCTCAGCGATTAAATGAAGCATTAATTTTAGATCAGCTTGAACATTTGCTACCCATTCACTAACCGATATTGGTGGATTAATAGTAGGTATTTTAGAGCGTCCTGATTGCTCACAAGCACTGATGGCAACTTGTTGCCAATGTGTCATTCGCTTATCTGTTCTGTCTTCATTTAAACGCACTTCACAACGATCAGTAAATAATGGTGTAATTTCACTAACACCCAGTTCAGTGGCTTTTTGTATCACAAAATCCATTTTCTCGCCACGTGCTAACCCTTGCCCTAAATGAGTATACAGTGGTGACTCACCTAGCCCTGTTAACTGCTTGGTTAAGTTAACCACTAAACTCTTTTTAGTAATCTGGCTAATAGTCCCTAAAAACTCTAAACCAGAACCATCAAATAATTGCACAGGATCATTAACCGACAGACGTAATACTCGCCCCATATAATGAGCTAAATAAGCAGGAACTTCATGCTCCCCTAACTGTAATGGCGTGTTTACAAAAAAACGAGATAATCTCATTTGGTATTTTTTTCCAACTGATTTAAGCGCTGATTAATCGCTGTTTCAAGACCTGCTGCATCTAAGCCACAGTCAGCTAACATACTGGCTGGCGTAGCATGTTCTATATAAATATCAGGTAAACCTAGTTGCAATACGGATTTTAAACAATTTTCTTTTAATAACAATTCAGTTACCGCAGAGCCAGCACCACCCATAATACTGTTTTCTTCAATGGTTACTAATAATTCATGATTATTAGCCATTACTAAGACTAATGCTTCATCCAATGGTTTTACAAAGCGCATATCAACCACGGTATAGTTTAACTTTTCTGCAACCTTCATCGCCTCAGCTAACTGCACACCGAACACTAATAAGGCAACTTTTTCACCTTGACGACGCACCACGGCTTTACCTATTTCAACGGCTAATAAATCATTTTCTACCGTAGCATTAGGCCCCGTTCCCCGTGGATAACGCACAGCCGCAGGGCCATTGTATAAATAACCTGTTGTTAGTAATTTACGTAGTTCATTTTCATCACTAGGGGTCATAATAACCATACTAGGGATACAACGTAGATAAGTTAAATCAAAGCTACCTGCATGGGTTGGACCATCTTCCCCCACTAACCCTGCACGATCTAGGGCAAATAGCACATCAAGATTTTGAATGGCTACATCATGGATTAGTTGATCGTAAGCCCGTTGTAAAAATGTTGAATAGATAGCCACCACAGGCTTCAAGCCATCACAGGCCATGCCTGCAGCTAAAGTCACTGCATGTTGTTCAGCAATAGCCACATCAAAATAACGTTTAGGGTAGCGTTCACTGAATGCCACTAAATCAGAGCCTTCTTTCATGGCAGGGGTAATAGCCACTAATCGCTCGTCTTGAGCTGCCATATCACAAAGCCATTGCCCGAATATATTAGAATATTTAGGAGCTGTTTGTTTTTTGGGTGGTGCATCTAGCGGTTCTAATTTACTAATAGCATGGTAAGCTGTTGGGCTTTCCTCAGCAGGCGCAAACCCCTTACCCTTTTTAGTCACCACGTGTAGAAATTGTGGCCCTGATAAACTACGCATATTACGCAAAGTAGCCACTAACGTGGGTAAATCATGGCCATCTATTGGGCCAATATAATTCCAACCCAAAGCTTCAAATAATGTGGTAGGTGCTATAATACCTTTTGCATATTCTTCAGCTAACCGTGCAATTGTCCACGCTCCAGGCAGATGGGAGAGTAATTTTTTACTGTTATCACGGACATGGCGATAAGCTTGACTAGAAAGTATTTTCGCTAAATGGTTAGACAGGCCACCAATATTATCAGAAATAGACATGTCATTATCGTTCAACACCACCAACATATCTGCATCAACCACAGCCGCATGATTTAAAGCCTCAAAAGCCATACCTGCGGTTAGCGCACCATCACCAATAATAGCAACGCTCTTTTTATGATTATTTTGTAATCTGGCGGCAATGGCCATGCCTAAGGCAGCACTGATAGAAGTGCTTGAATGGCCTACACCAAAACTATCATATTCACTTTCTGCGCGACGTGGAAAGGCTGCGAGACCATCCTTTTGTCGTAAAGTAGCCATTTGTTCACGACGCCCAGTGAGAATTTTATGAGGATAGGCTTGATGGCCTACATCCCAAATTAAATTATCCTCAGGTGTATCATAAACATAGTGTAAGGCAATGGTTAATTCGATCACCCCAAGACCAGCACCAAAATGGCCGCCCGTTTGGCCTACTGTATACAATAAGAATTCACGTAACTCATCCGCTAGTACAGCCAATTCCGCTTCACTTAGGTAACGAAGTTGTTTTGGTGTATCAATGCGATCAAGTAACGGAGTTACTGGTCGTTCTCTCGGTATATCGTAAAAAGTTTTAACCATTAGTAATATTCATTTTTTGTATTCAAGCAGAGCATTTTACCTGATTGCGCCCCGTGTCAAAATAGCTAATTATTTTTATTAGCTATTTTTACTACATTAAATGACCTATCTGAAACTATTTATGTATAGATAATTATAATTAAAACAATGGTTATAACAAAAAATTGCTATTGATACAGCACAGTAAATACTAACCCACTATAGTCACTAATGTGTAGTTATCGTCCTTCACCAAAATAATTTTCTATTAATTCAACCATTGCTTGCATGGCTTGCTGCTCATCGTCTCCATCGGTTATTAGATGAAGCATAGTGCCCTTACTTGCCGCCAACATCATTACTGACATGATACTTTTGCCATCTACCAATGATTCAGGAGTACGTCCAACCTTAATACTACAAGCGAACCGTCCAGCTGTACCTACAAACTTAGCTGCTGCTCTAGCATGTAATCCTAATTGGTTAATAATTTCTATTTGTTTCGACTGCATGTTGTAACATTTCTCCTACAACAAATCACGATGACGGACTTGCACATTTTTTAAAGTAGCTTTTAATATTTTACCAATTTGTTCAGCCATATACACAGAGCGATGTTGCCCACCCGTACAACCAACTGCTACAGTAATATAAGACCTATTAGTAGCAGCAAAGCGCGGTAACCATTTTTCTAGAAACACTAGAATATCATTCTGCATTTCTAAAACTTCAGGTTGTTCTACTAAATAATCAATGACTGGCTGATCTGTACCTTTCAAATTTCTTAGCTCTGCCACCCAATACGGATTGGGTAGTGAACGCAAATCGAATACCCAATCAGCGTCCATAGGTATTCCTCGTTTGAATCCAAATGATTTGATCAAAAAAGCTGTACCAAGTTCAGGCTCTTCTAATAAATGGAGTTTTAAAAAGTCTTTTAATTGATAAACATTTAATTGGCTAGTATCAACATGTAAGGTAGCCAAATTAATGATTGGAGCTAATAATTTAGACTCTTCATCAATCGCTTCTGCTAAGGAACGGGTGGCTGTAGTTAATGGGTGACGGCGGCGAGTTTCTGAAAAACGGCTAATTAATATGTCATCTTTAGCATCTAAATATACTAAATCACATTGAATATATTTCGCACTGAGTCGTTCAAAAATACTGGGGAAGTTTTCGATTTGTCTCGGTAAGCTTCGTGCGTCAATTGAAACAGCGATCTTTGGTTGTATTATCTCTGTTTGTAATAACGCTTGTTCAATAGCTGTTGTAAATAAGCTAGCAGGTAGATTATCAATGCAATAAAAACCATTGTCTTCTAATAAATGAAGCGCTGTAGTTTTACCTGAACCTGAACGACCACTTACAATAACAAGACGCATAACTTAACCTATGTATTACCTACCCCATTAACAATTATTTGATAAAGCTGCTGATTATCCGTAGTAGCTCTTATTTGCTTACATAACTCGCTATTACTTAATAATTCAGCAATTTGTTTAAGTAATTGTAAATGTTCATCCGTTGCCTCTGCTGGCACAACTAAGCCTATCAAAATATCTACTGGCTGATCATCAACTGCATCAAAATCTATACCTGTCGCTAATTTCATTATAGCAACTATCGGCTCTTCACAACTTTCCATACGACAATGGGGAATAGCTACACCATTACCAAAACCTGTAGTGCCAAGCCTTTCCCGATCTATTAGTTGGTCAAAAACCTGTTGCTCATCTACACTAGCACAAGTGGCTGCTACTGTTTTTGCTATTACTTCTAATGCACGTTTTTTACTGGTTACATTAACATCAACTAACACTTGTGCAGGTGTTAGAAATTCTTTTAGTTGCATCATATAAAATACTACATTACCAATTATTATTTAATTAAACATAACAGTTTAAATAAATAGTTGCGGAGAATACATCAATTTTTATAGACAACTTTTAATCATAAAAATTCTTTAGCTTTTTAAGGGTATATATTAAAGCAAAACTAAATACAATAACTAATACTATATATAAACCTTTGTCTCGAAAATCACTCACCACACTAAAGAAAATAAATAGCAAAATGGTTATTAGTAAAACAAAACTAAGCAACCAATAAACATACCGTGCATAATGAGGGCGCTCAGTATCTGTATTAAAAACAGCTATTTCGCCACCTTCAGCAGCCTCATAACTATCTATCTCAAATTCTGTATCAATACAATTTCTTTTTAAAAAGCTAATAAAGTATTTATCTGCTGTACCCAATAGCATAGGAACAGCATAAGCAAATACAGTTCCTAATATAACCGTTGTAATTACTTGATCAGCTTTACTACTGCTATTGCATAGCATATAAAATTGAACAAAAAAGAAACAAGCAATAACCAACCATATTATTTTTGTAATTGGTTTAATAGCATCACTTTTTATTAGACTAAAAGATAAATATATTAGGAAACTTAACGAACAAAGAAATAATAGAAATTGAACAAAATTAATGGAAAGTAAATAAATTAATAGAGGCAACAAACATAAGGTTATAACTAAACTACTGACTGTAACAAGCTGAAGTTTGGTTTCATAATCTGTCACTTTTTTCTTGTACATCTTATGTTCAAACCTCAGCTTTGTATAAACTATCTAGTGTTTTTGATGTTTTTCTTTAAATTTAATTAATTGACGATCTAACTTATCAACTAATGCATCAATGGCAGCATACATATCTGTATTTTCCGCACCAGCAACCACCTCACCACCAGCTAACTGAAGCGTTGCATCAACCTTTTGATTCAACTTTTCAACACTCATAATCACTTGCGCACTCGTAATTTTATCAAAGTGTCGTTCAAGACGAGCAAACTTTTCATCAATATAGTTGCGTAGTGCGTCGGTAACATCAAGTTGGTGACCACTAATGTTAATTTGCATAAATTTCTCCTTAACATTTTTAATTACTTATACCCACGTTAGGCATAAGGTAAGTTGCCTTGGATTGGCAATTCTTTATATTAATCGCTTACGTTCACTAGATGAACCAATACCTAACGCCTCACGGTATTTAGCTACGGTTCTTCTGGCTACCTGTATCCCCTGATCCTCAAGCATCGTAGTTAGTTTACTATCGCTTAAAGGTTTTTTCGGATCCTCTGCCGCTATTAGTTTCTTAATCATAGCGCGAATAGCTGTTGATGAACACTCCCCACCCTCAGAAGTACTGACATGACTTGAAAAAAAGTATTTCAATTCATAAATACCACGAGGAGTATACATATATTTCTGAGTAGTTACCCGTGAAATAGTAGATTCATGCATGCCTACCGCTTCAGCCACTGATGAAAGAATGAGTGGTTTCATTGCCTCTTCACCATACTCTAAAAAGCCACGTTGATGTTCAACTATTTGCGTGGCTACTTTCATTAAAGTCTCATTACGACTTTGCAAACTCTTTATAAACCAACGGGCTTCTTGTAATTGGTTCTTTAAAAACGTATTGTCTGAACTATTATTGGCGCGCTGTACATAACTAGCGTATTGAGGATTAACCCGCAGCTTTGGAATAGCTTCTTGGTTTAGCTCAACCATCCAATGATCCCGCTCTTTTCGCACGATAATATCTGGCACAATATATTCTGGCTCTTTCGACTCAATTTGTGCCCCTGGTTTAGGATTAAGATGTTGAATAAGCATCACTATTTGCTTTAATTCATCTTCCTTAATCTTCATGGTACGCATTAATTGGCTATAGTCCTTAGAACCTAATAAATCTAAGTGATTTGCAACTAATTCAACCGCTTGTTGGTAATAAGCATGGTCATCAAATAACCCTTTTAATTGCAGTAATAGGCACTCTTTTAAATCTCTGGCGGCAATACCTAGCGGATCAAACTGTTGAATGCAATGAAGTACCATTTCCACTTCATCAAAGTCGGTATCCAATGATTCATCTAAACCTTGATGAATTTCCTGTAAAGACTCTTCTAAATAGCCATCTTCATTAATGCAATCGATAATATTAACCGCAATGGTTTTATCTTTATCACTCATATGGGCAACATTGAGCTGCCATAATAGGTGGCTTTGCAGGGTTTCACCTACAGAGGTATAACTAGTAAAATCAGCCTCGTCATCATCACCGTGGGAATGGCTAACATTACTTTGATAGATATCATCCCAATCAGTATCTACGGGTAGTTCTTCAGGAATCACATCAGTTGCTACTGTATCCTTTTCTGGCTCGTTAACTGCCACCTCATGATTATCTTTAAAACTAATTTCCTGACTGGTTGGATTGACTAAAACGTCTTCCTCACCTAATAAATTATTATCATCGAAATCCTCGCCTGCTTCTTGTTGTTCTAACATGGAGTTTGACTCCAATATCTCCTGGATTTCCTGTTGTAAATCTACAGTAGACAATTGCAAAAGCCTAATGGCTTGTTGCAACTGTGGAGTCATCGACAGTTGCTGTCCTATCTTTAGCGTTAACGATGGCTTCATAACAAATTAATATCTCTTTTATACTTTTAAGCAAATTATATGCCTGTTTTTTTATTCTTCAAATAATAACATGCTTGAAAAATGAAACAACCAGCATAATAAAAATAACTTTGATGCATCTATTTAAAATATATAGTAGTATAAATAGTTATATTCAATCCCTTCTTTTAACCTTATTGTTATTTATCTATTAATCATGCTTAAAGTAGATTTTTATAACCTACCCACTGCTACTATAGACGATTGTTTATTATTCAGTTGTCGTCTTATCAATAAAGCATGGTCACAGTTGGGTAATATCTATGTTCATTGTCAAAATGAACAACAACGACAACAATTAAATCAATTATTGTGGCAATTTAAAGCTGATAGCTTTATTCCTCATGATTTATTAGAGGATAATCCTAGTAGTCCCATTACATTAGGACTCGAAACATTAGATTATCAAACTATTCAGTACCCATTGTTAATTAATTTAAGTTTTGAAATACCAAAGCACCACCAACAATTTACACGTATCGCTGAGTTTGTAATTGATGACTCTATGCTAAAAGATAAAGCACGAGCCAATTATCGCTTTTATAATACTGCCCAATATAATGTACAGTATCACAACCTCAGTAAAATTTAAGACTGCCAAATCACTGAAGGATTAATATCTGCTAAGGTACGACAACCTGTTAGCACCATTGCCGCCTCTAGCTCTGCCCGCAATATATTTATTAAATGTACAACACCTACTGCACCTGCTACTGCTAAGGCATAGATATAGGGTCTACCCACTAATACTGCATTTGCTCCTAAGGCCAGCGCTTTTAAAATATCCGTACCGCGACGAATACCACCATCCATAAGGATGGGTACTCTACCCGCCACATGTTCTGCTATTCTTGGAAGAAGTTCAATTGCAGCAGGCAACGTATCTAATACACGCCCACCATGATTAGAAATAATCAACCCATTAACACCTAACTGAATAGCTTGTTCTGCATCCGCTACAGAGGTGACTCCTTTCAGTAATATGGGCAAAGAGGTGATTGATTGTAACCACTCTATATCTTGCCATGTAGGTACACTAGCAAGCTGACCAGAAAATAGGGGGCTTTCTAACAAATTAGCGGTGTTATTTACCACATGCATTCCCTCTAAATTTACTGAAGATACGCCTTGTGGTAATCGAAAATTAACTCGCTGCTCACGATTGCGTACCCCACTAATAGGTGCATCAACCGTCAATACTAAAGCCTTATAACCTGCTAACTCAGCACGTTTTACTAATTCGGCAGTAAAAGTTCGATCAGCTTGGATATAAAGTTGAAACCATAAGGGTTTAGTGGCTTGTTCAGCTAACTCTTCTAATAAAGTACTTGCCATTGTACTTACCACCATCCCAGCACCTATTGCAGAAGCTGCTTGCATGGTAGCCAATTCACCATCCTTATGAAATAACTTTTGCCATGCCACAGGTGCTAAAAGAATAGGAAATGGTAAGGTATTACCTAATAAAGTAAGTTTAGTGTTAGCCCCTTCAAAATTATTTAGCACCCTGCCTTGTAATTGGATGCGCTGAAATGCTTGCTTATTCCATTCAAGCGTAAGCTCATCACCACTACCCCCTACTAAATAACTCCATGCAATATGATCGATGACTTTAGCTGCACTTTTTTCATAATCTTCTACTGAGAATAACTGTGGCGGTATGATCGAATAAGGCATAAATGCTCCCATTATTTCCTATAAAGTAGCTAGCGACTATTACCTTGATTGGTTAACTGCTCAAATAAAATCTGTTGCGCTGATTTAGGTATTTGATTACCTGTTGGTATGGAGCGAATATAACTACCATCGCTCTGTAAAATCCAACTGTGGGTATTATCACTTAAATAAATATCTAACTCTTTCTTAACCCGAGTGGTTAACTTCTTGCCCTCGATGGGGAAACAGGTTTCTACCCGCATATCCAAATTGCGCTCCATCCAATCTGCACTGGATAAATAGATTTTCTCCTCACCACCATTATAAAAATAAAACACGCGGCTATGCTCAAGGAAACGACCAATAATTGAACGCACCTGAATATTTTCAGAAACACCTACTATTCCTGGTCTTAAACAACACTTACCACGAATAATTAAGTCTATCTTCACCCCAGCCTGACTGGCTTTATAAAGTGCTCGAATCATTTTAGTATCAGTTAGCCCATTGATTTTTAAAATAATACGAGCAGGCAACCCCTTACTTGCAGCAGCCGCTTCACGATTAATCATTTCTAATAAGTTTTTCTTCAAGGTAAATGGCGAATAAAGTAATTTTTTCATCCGCTGTGTTTTACCCATACCGATTAGTTGACCAAATAATTTATGTAAATCTTCACATAACGCCACATCAGCCGTTAATAAACTATAGTCTGTATATAACTTGGCATTACCTGCATGATAGTTACCCGTACCTAAATGAGCATAACGCCGTAACTCTTCTCCTTCACGACGTAAAATTAAACACATCTTCGCATGGGTTTTAAAGCCTACTACACCATAGGTTACAATAGCACCCGCTTCTTGTAGACGGGTAGCCAATTGTAAATTTGATTCCTCATCAAAACGGGCACGCAATTCAATAACAGCAGTCACTTCTTTACCATTACGAGCCGCTTCCACCAAACCATCTACCACCTCAGAATTTGCTCCTGTACGGTATAAGGTTTGTTTAATGGCTAACACATTTGGGTCTTTTGCCGCTTGCCTTACAAAATCAACCACAGGTGTAAAAGATTCATAAGGATGCAGCAATAGCACATCTATCTTTGATAAGGTAGCAAACAAATTATCTTTCTTTTTCTGTAAAACTCTGGGAATAACAGGTGAAAAAGGTTTGGATTGCAAATCTGGATGGCCTGCTAAACCAGTAATACTAAACAGTCGCGTTAAGTTTACAGGACCATTAACTTTATATAGTTCCTCTTTAGAAAGGCTAAATTGTTCACTTAAATAATTAGATAAATGCTCAGGACAAGCATCCACTACTTCTAAGCGTACGGCATCACCATAACGACGGGAAAACAACTCACCTTTTAATGCGCGGGCTAAATCTTCTACATCCTCAGCATCGACGGATAAATCAGCATTACGGGTTAATCTAAATTGATAACAGCCTTTTACCTGCATACCTGGGAATAAATCATCTGCATGGGCATGAATCAAAGAAGATAAAAACACAAAATTATCACCTGCTCCACCCACTGATTCAGGAATTCTAACAATTCTAGGCAGTGATCGAGGTGCAGGAATAATGGCTAACCCTGAACTACGACCAAACATATCCGTGCCTTCTAGCTCCACAATAAAGTTTAGGCTTTTGTTCACTAACAGCGGAAACGGGTGGGTAGGATCTAACCCAATCGGGCTAACAATGGGGGCAATCTCTTCTTTAAAAAACTTACGCGCCCACGCTTTAATTTTTGTATTCCAATGACGCCGACGAATAAACCGAATATTCTGTTCTGCTAAAGCAGGCAGTAAAACCTCATTAAGAATGCGATACTGACGCTCTACTTGTTGATGCACAACCGTGTTTAGTTGTTTTAACACTTGCCGAGGCAATAACCCATCCGCACCAATTTGTTCACGAGAAAACTTGACCTGCTTTTTCAGACCCGCAACACGGATCTCAAAAAACTCATCTAAGTTACTGGAAAAAATTAATAAAAATTTTAAGCGTTCTAACAGTGGATACGTCTCATCCAACGATTGTTCTAGTACGCGTATATTAAACTCTAACAGTGAAAATTCGCGATTTAAATACAAACTATAATCGTCAAGATTAATGGATGTTCCTTCCTGATTAGCAGGCTCAATTACTCCATCAACAATCTCAACAACTTTTGCTTCCACCATTTCTTGATTCTTTTTATCTTTGGTACTCATCACTATTTCCAACCTTTTCAGAAATATTAACTATTTTTTAGTTGCTTAGCGGCGTATTTAGCAAAATAAGTTAAAATTCCATCAGCTCCCGCTCGTTTAAAGCCTACTAACGTTTCCATAATAATACTTTCTGACAGCCAACCATTATTAATAGCCGCCATCTGCATGGCGTATTCACCACTTACTTGATATACAAAGGTAGGCACTTTAAAAGCCTGTTTTACCCGATACACAATATCAAGATAAGGAGTGCCTGGTTTAATCATTACCATATCCGCACCCTCTGCCAAATCAAGGGCAATTTCATGCAATGCTTCGTCACTATTAGCAGGGTCCATTTGATAATTAAACTTATTGGATTTTCCTAAATTACCACTTGAGCCTAATGCATCACGAAATGGCCCATAATAAGCACTGGCATATTTAGCTGAATACGCCATCAATCTTGTGGTATGGAGTTCTGCAACTTCAAAAGCTTCTCGAATGGCTTGAATACGACCATCCATCATATCGGAGGGTGAAATAATCTGTGCGCCCGCTTCAGCATGAGATAAACTTTGTTTAACCAATGCCTCGATGGTTACATCATTAATCACATAGCCATTTGTATCAATAATACCATCTTGACCATGGGTGGTATAAGGGTCTAGCGCCACATCCGTGATAACGCCCAATTCAGGTACATTTTGTCTTAAAGCGCGAATAGTACGTTGAATTAATCCATCGGGATTCCAAGCTTCACGCCCATCCTCTGTTTTTTTGCTAGGGTCTATCACGGGGAATAAGTCAATGGCGGGAATACCTAATGCCACTAACTCTTCAGCTTCTTTTAACAACTCATCAATGGATAGCCTTTGCACATTTGGCATAGAAGACACATCTTCACGGTAACTTTTTCCTTCCGTAACAAACACTGGCAAGATTAAATCATTAGCCGTTAATTGATGTTCACAGACTAATCGTCTTGAAAAATCATCAAAGCGATTACGGCGTAATCTAGTAGCTGGAAATAATCGGTTGGAATAAGAAAAAGACACCTCTGCCTCCTAATCAGTGAAATTTCTTCGATTATACGCTTAATTTAGCAAATTAATGCATAATCCTCTTATTATTCTACTTCAATCTGTTGTATTCTGTAGGGAATTAAATATTTTTAAATACTTTATGAACAATAGGTTAGATTTTGTCACGATTTATCTTACAATACCATAGGACTTTTTTGTTTATACTGGTAAGTTATAACCTATTATTATTCACAATAAGATCATCATATGATGGAACAACTGCTTAACGATTATGGCTATGTAGCCTTATTTATAGGAACGTTTTTAGAAGGTGAAACCATTCTCGTGTTAGCTGGTATTGCGGCAGCTCACGAATTTTTAGACTTAAAAACAGTTATTATTGTAGCTTTTATAGGCAGTTATTGTGGCGATCAACTTTGGTATTTTTTAGGTAGATACTATGGTATTGCCCTTTTACAAAAAAGACCAAAATGGCAAAAGTCTGCTGATAAAGCACTAATCTATTTTAGAAAGAACCCTGATTTATGGGTACTTACTTTCCGTTTTATGTACGGGCTACGTACGATTATGCCTGTTGCCATTGGTATCTCTGGTTACTCCCCAAAACGCTATATAATTCTTAATGGCATAGGCGCTATTATATGGGCGATTGTATTAGGTAGTACCTCTTACTATTTTGGCACCATTGTATTGAGTTATTTAAAAGACTATGAGCTTATATTCTTAGGCGGTATTGTTGTGCTTGCTCTTTTCTTATGGATCAGACGATTTATAAAAAATAGAAAATCCCCTCAATAATACTCTAGCTATTGTTATACAATTTTCGACAAGGCAAATAGCTATAGACAGTAAAATTGCTATTCAACGATGTATAAAAATGTACAACAATAGCTCTATAACGCATCCTTGCGTTATCAAGTGTTACATAGGTACTTCGATCAACAGAATTCGAGTATCTGTCTTTGCAGGTGTAATTTTTACAGCAGTTTCCCCTGTAATTCCTAATGCATCCTGATCTAGCAGTTTACTATCTCCAACCATTGCTTCACCTTGAATAATAAATACATAAACACCATTGTTTCTATCATGCAGCTTATATTCAATAGGCGCTAACTGATTAAAATGCCCTAGCGAAAACCATGCTTGTTGGTGAATCCATGCGCCTTCATCATTTGGATTTGGCGACACAATTTGTTGGAACTCATTTAAACGCTTCTCATCAAATTTAATTTGTTGATAACGTGGCGTTACATTGTTTTGATTTGGGATAATCCAAATCTGTAAGAAATGCACTAATTCTTCATGGCTTGCATTATATTCACTATGCAAAATACCTGTGCCTGCACTAATTACCTGTATTTCACCTGACTGAATAACAGAAGTATTACCCATGCTATCCTTATGCTCCAATGCTCCAGATAATGGAATGGAGATAATTTCCATATTATTATGAGAATGCGTAGCAAATCCTTCACCAGGTAACACTCTATCTTCATTAATCACCCGTAAAGCACCAAAATTTATCTTTTCAGGATTAAAATAATTAGCAAAACTAAAACTATGATAAGAGTCTAGCCAACCATGTTGAGCATGACCACGTTCATTTGCTTTATGTAATATAGTATTTAACATATCAACCTCCAAAGTTTCATTAATGACAATAATAATACTTTTTTTATTTAAAACAATTATCAAAAATGGAACAATGTATTGTAATTAATTAACTAATTAAATAATCCCTGTTGTTATCTTTTGTTATAATAATCACTCAGCCGACCATACCTTCATTTAAAAGGAGCTACTATGCCAACTAAAAAAATAGCTGTAATCCTTGCAGGCTGCGGGGTTTTTGATGGCAGTGAAATTCATGAGTCTACCCTAACGTTACTTTATTTAAGTGAGCAAGGTGCAGAAGTACAATGTTTTGCTCCCAATATTAATCAAGCCCATGTTGTTAATCATGTCACTCAACAAGAAGCGGCTGAAACCCGTAATGTGCTAGTGGAGTCCGCTCGTATCGCGCGTGGTAATATAAAAAATATCACTGAACTTAATGTAGATGATTTTGGTGCGCTTATAATTCCTGGTGGTTTTGGGGCTGCTAAAAATCTTTCAGACTTTGCTTTTAAAGGGGCTGACTGCACAGTTAATGCTGATGTATTAGCTGCCACCCAAGCTTTTGCTAAAGCTGAAAAACCAATCGGGCTAATCTGTATAGCTCCTCATTTAGCCCCTAAAATATACGGTAGAGGTATTATTTGCACGATTGGTAAAGATACTAATACAGCAGCTGAAATAGAAAAAATGGGGGCGATTCATCAAGATTGTACAGTGGATAATATTGTAGAAGATAAAGCACATAAACTGGTTACAACACCTGCTTATATGCTAGGGAGATCTATTGGTGATATTGCGCCTGGTATCAGAAAATTGGTGCTACGCGTTTTACAACTTACTGATTTTCAATAATTAAATTATTATTTTAAGCCTCCTTTCTTAGGAGGCTTTTTACTTTGTACTGTTTCTATCCATTCATTAGCTGAGACACTATCATGCTAGAAAAGCTATTTAAATTAAAGGCTAACAATACCACTATTAGAACTGAAATAATTGCTGGTTTTACGACTTTTCTAGCGATGGCCTACATCCTGTTTATTAACCCCAATATCTTAAGCGATGTCAATGGCGCGGCAATGGATCATTCCGCTGTATTTGTAGCTACCTGTTTGGCGGCTGTTATTGGTTCTCTTACCATGGGTTTAATAGCCAATTACCCATTGGCTTTAGCACCAGGTATGGGGCTTAATGTTTTCTTTTCCTACACAGTGGTTCACACCATGGGCTACAGTTGGCAAGTCGCCTTAGGAGCGGTATTTATTTCTGCTACATTATTTTTTATTTTATCCTTATTCAAAATTCGTGAATGGATTATTAATAGTATCCCACTGGCGCTACGTTCTGCTATTGCTGCTGGTATTGGCTTATTTCTCGCTATTATTGGTTTACAAAAAGCAGGCATCATTATGGGTAACCCTGCTACATTGGTAACCATTGGCGACCTTACCCAACCTGAGCCATTGTTGGCGATTTTAGGCTTTTTTATTCTTATTGCCTTAGAAGCTCGCAAAGTACCAGGATCAGTCATTATTAGTATATTAATGATTACTGTTATCAGTATTGTGCTAGGTATTACGCCTTTTAAAGGTATTGTTTCTGCCCCACCTTCTATTGCACCTACTTTTTTGCAACTTGATATAGCTGGTGCATTTCAAGTAGGGATGATTGCGGTTATTTTTTCGTTCTTATTTGTTGATCTATTCGATAACTCAGGCACATTAATCGGTGTGGCTAAAAAAGCAGGGCTTATGCGTGCTGATGGTTATTTGCCAAGAATGGGACGGGTATTAATTGCCGATAGTACTGCTGCCATGTCTGGTTCATTACTGGGTACCTCTACCACCACTAGCTTTGTAGAATCTACAGCAGGTGTCGCCGCAGGTGGTCGTACGGGTCTTACCGCTTGCGTGGCAGCACTATTCTTTTTACTAGCGCTATTTGTTTCACCACTAGCAGAAAGTGTTCCGTTATTTGCTACTGCACCTGCATTACTTTTCGTAGCCATTCTTATGGCCTCAGGACTGGCAGAAATTGACTGGCATGATCTTACCACCTCAGCACCCGTGTTAATCACTGCCATTGCTATGCCTTTTACCTATTCTATTGCCAATGGTATTGCTTTTGGCTTTATCAGTTGGACAGCTATTAAATTACTAACGGGGCGCACCAAAGAAGTTAATTCAGCGTTAATCATATTGTCTATTTTATTTATTTTAAAATTTGCTTTCTTACACGAATAACTTATGAATACACTACTATCCAATCCTACTGAGTACGATATTCAATTAACAGAGAAGCAGCGCTATCTTACCGAGTTACTCGCTGCTTTTAATGCACCTCCACTAGAAGTATTTGAGTCTCCTACTGAACACTACCGCATGCGTACAGAATTTAGGCTATGGCGAGAAGGTGAACAACTTGATTACGCCATGTTTAAACAAGGCGATAAACACACCCCTATTTTATTAGATCGTTTCCCTATTGCTAGTCAACAAATCAATGATTTAATGCCCCACTTAAAAGCTGCTTGGCAAGCCAGTAAAACCTTATCCAATCGACTTTTCCAAATTGAATTTTTAACTACTGTTAAAGGTGATGCTGTGGTAACTCTTTGTTACCATCGCCCTTTAGACGAGCAATGGCAAACAGAAGCCGAGCAGCTTGCTAAACAACTTAATATCAATATTATTGGCCGCTCTCGTAAACAGCGGTTAGTGATTGGCAAAGATTATGCTATAGAAGAATTTACCGTTGCAGGCAGAACCTTTACTTATCAACAACCCGAAGGGGCATTTAGCCAGCCCAATGGTATTGTCTGTAATAAAATGCTTAATTGGGCTTATGAGGTATTAGGTACTAGGAATGATGATTTACTCGAGCTTTACTGTGGTAATGGTAATTTTACCCTACCCTTAGCAACACGAGTACGTAAAGTACTGGCCACAGAAATTAGTAAAACGTCAGTCAAAGCGGCTTTACAAAATATTACTGATAATCACATAGATAATATTAGTTTAGTCAGACTATCTGCTGAAGAACTAACCCAAGCACTAAATCAAGTGCGCCCTTTTAATCGTTTGGCACATATCGATTTAGCCAGTTATCAATTTGCTACCGTTTTTGTTGATCCACCTCGCGCAGGTATGGATAAAGATACTTGCGAACTGGTTCGCCAATTCCCAAGGATTATATATATCTCCTGTAACCCAGAGACTTTATTAGAAAATATCAAGCAATTAGCAAACACTCATCAAATCAGTCGTTGTGCATTATTTGATCAATTTCCGTACACTCATCATATGGAAGCAGGCGTTTTATTAGAAAGAAAATAACACTTTGTTGCTATTTATTGAAAAATAAATCTGTGTTTTTGCTAAAAATACAGTATAATTCGCCTCCGCTATAAACTATAGCTGTTACTATACAATTTTAGACGAGGCGAATGGCTGAAGGCAGTACAACTAGTACGACAAAGCCATTTAACGACGTATAAAAATATAGAGTAATAGCTATAATAGCGTATTTAACTGATATTATGGAATTATACTTCCATAGTCTTACGATTTTTATCTAGTTTTTCGCAGATCCCAACCATTACACTGCTCGGGTTAGTAGTAAACAAGGCATAAGCAGCTTAAGTTTTTGGGTACTTGCGATTGCACATTGAGGCATTTCCATGACCCAGAAAAAAAACAGCTCATTTGCTGAGCTTGGTATTCACCCTAGTATTTTAGCGGCTATTGCTGCGGTTGGTTACGAAGAACCATCTCCTATTCAAGCAAAAGCAATTCCAGAAATTCTAGCTGGCCACGATATTATTGGCCAAGCACAAACAGGTACAGGTAAAACAGCTGCTTTTGCGTTACCTATTTTAAGTAAAATTGATCCCACTAGCCGCCATACCCAAGTATTGGTACTAGCACCTACCCGTGAGTTAGCTTTACAAGTTGCTGACGCATTTGAAAGCTATGCGAAACAAATGCCTACAGTCAAAGTAGCTGCTATTTACGGTGGCGCACCTATGGGCGCACAGCTTAAAGCGATCCGCAATGGTGTACAAGTATTGGTTGCTACCCCTGGTAGACTATGTGATCACTTACGTCGTGATGCTAATTTCCTATCAGGCGTACAATTCCTTGTATTAGATGAAGCCGACGAAATGTTAAAGCTTGGTTTTATGGATGATTTAGAAAGCATCTTTAAAACTTTGCCTAAAAAGCGTCAAACGGCTTTATTCTCTGCTACTCTACCTGCATCTATTAAAGCGATTGCAGAAAAACAATTAAACGAACCTAAAAATATTAAGATTGCTGCTAAAACACAAACTGTTGAACGTATTGAGCAAACTTATTTAATGGTACACCCTGATCAAAAAAATGCGGCTGTACTACGTTTATTAGAAGTAGAAGACTTTGATGCATTAATTGCTTTTGTGCGCACTAAACAAGCAACTTTAGACTTAGCTACTGAATTAGAAATTAAAGGCTACCGCGTTGCTGCGCTAAATGGTGATATTGCACAAAATCAACGCGAAAAAGTGATTGAATCATTAAAAGATGGTCGTTTAGATATTGTAGTAGCTACTGACGTAGCCGCGCGTGGTTTAGATGTACCACGTATTACTCACGTATTTAACGTGGATATGCCTTATGATCCAGAATCTTACGTACACCGTATTGGTCGTACGGGTCGTGCTG
Organism: Entomomonas asaccharolytica; assembly: GCF_016653615.1. NCBI lineage: Bacteria > Pseudomonadati > Pseudomonadota > Gammaproteobacteria > Pseudomonadales > Pseudomonadaceae > Entomomonas > Entomomonas asaccharolytica. The sequence goes on from NZ_CP067393.1 coordinate 2,772,568, forward strand.
GTCGTACAGGTAAAGCTTTATTATTAGTTACCCCACGTGAACGTCGTATGTTACAAACCATCGAGCGTGTAACTAAACAAGAAGTGAGTGAAGCTACTTTACCTAACTCTCAAAGTATTTTAGAAGCCAGAATTAGACGCTTAACTAAAAACTTACAACCTTTTACTAAGCCAGAAGAAAGCCAACAACATTATGTTGAGCTAGTTAATAAACTAACTACTGATTTAGATTGTTCAGTAGAAGATTTAGCAGTTGCTTTATTACGTCGTGCAACTAATCGTCGTCCATTAACCGTGGAAGAAATTGAGCGTACCGAACCTAAACTAACCCCTATCAGCAATGCTAAGCGTGAGCCTGGTAGCAGAGATCGCAAAGAACGTGGCGAGAGAAGGGAACGTGGCGAACGTAAAGAGCGCGGTGAACGTGGCGAAAGAAGAGAAAGAGGCGAACGTAAAGAGCGTGGTGAACGTAGCGAACGCGGACCAAGAATAGAACGCGAAGGCCGTTCTAGCGGTCGCTCTAACGATAGAGTATCAGAAGGAAAAGTACGCTGTCGTACTCCCGTTGGTAGTTTAGATGGTGTTGCTGCCAAGAACTTATTAGGTGCTATTCTTAATGAAGCTGGCATTAATAAAGATCAGATTGGTAAAATCACTATCCGTGATAGCTTTAGTATCGTGGAACTTCCTGAAAAAGGATTAGAGAAAATCCTAACCAAACTTAAAGATACGCGAGTGGCAGGAAAACCATTAAAACTTCGTCGCTATCGCGAAGATTAAGTTAAACTAAAAGCCGACAATATGTCGGCTTTGTTTAATATCAGGGAAATATAATGGAAGAAATTCGTTATCAAATAAACATGGTATATAGTTTAGCCATGCTTAAGAAATCTGTTTTCCGTTATTGGAAAAGGGCGCTAGGTTGGCGTTACTTTATAGCCATGCTCTTTATTGGTTTCTGCTTTGTTAGTGCAATTATTAAAGGAGATACCTCGTGGATGATGGGTGCTTTTGCCGTTATATTTACTGCTGGCATTTTATTTGGTATCAGCGTTTACCTAAATAATCGCTACCATGTGTTAGGTACATTTAACGCACTACAAAACCCTACTGTCACTTTTAAAGTATACGATGAAAAATTTGCGCTTGCTTCTGAACTGGGTGAAGGTGAATGGCCTTGGACAGCCATTAAAGAAATTTGGCGATACCATGATACTTGGTTAGTTTTTCTAGCACGTGCCAGTTATGCAACCTTCCCTTTAGACACAATTCCTGCTGAGGCACAAAGCTTTATCTTAGAAAAAGTACATGAAGCAGGTGGGAGGATTTGTTAATTATGAGCACTAAAACTTTTACTTTTGACTACAGTAAGACGCTTATCAAGAAATCTATTAACCGTATATGGAAACGCACTATCCCATGTTATTTATTAATTTCAACGATAAGTTTATTAGTGATCATTTTTAATGACGAGGAATTTATCCAAGGCTTTGCTTGTGGTGCAATCGTATTCTACATTGTCCAACTATTCACTCACTATTTACAAATTAAACACTGCTACATAAAGATGCTAGAGACAGCAAAGATAACCTCTACACTCACTGAGCAAGGGCTACTGATGCAATCTCAAGTAACTTACCCTTGGTCTGATATAAAAATGATTTATCGTTATTCTGATAGCTGGCAAATTATTCTTAAATATGGTGCATTTATAATCATCCCTATTGAAAATGTACCTAGTGATATAAAAGCTGAACTTATAGAGAAGGCTCAAGCTGCTGGTTGTAAAATAAAATAACGTGCAATTACTTAATTATTTTTTAATCAGTTGGAAAGATAGTAGTACTCATAAAAAAGTTTGGGTACTTACCCTGCCAATGATTTTATCCAATCTTTCGATCCCTCTTGTATCTCTAGTTGATACAATGGTGATGGGAAGATTACCAGAAGCACATAATTTAGCGGCTGTAACAGTAGGTAGTACAACTTATCTTTTTATTGTAGGCTGTTTAAGCTTTTTCCGTATGGGCACTATCGGCTTTACAGCACAAGCTGTGGGTCGTCAGCAAGGCTCTACACTCAGGCAAATCCTTATCCAAAGTTTATTGCTTGCACTTGGTTTATCCATACTCCTTATTTTTTTAGCTATTCCCTTTTATCAACTCACTTTATATTGGATTCAGCCTAACCAACAATTCCACCAAGCTGCCCAACAATTTTTTAATTGGCGTATTTTGGGCTTGCCCGCTGCCTTACTGAACTATACCTTAGTGGGTTGGTTTCTAGGTTCACAAAATGCACGTATCCCGCTATTAATATTAATCACCACCAATATTATTAATATGGTGTTATCGGTTTGGTTTGTGCTGTATCTTGATAAAGGCGTTGTAGGTGCAGGGCAAGCTGCGGTTATTGCCGAATGGTCTGGCTGTTTAATCGGTTTTTGTTTTATCTATGTACCGCTTAAACAATATGCAGGGCGATGGTTATTATCTACGTTAAAGCATTGGCATAGTTGGCAGGCTTTGCTTACTGTTAATAGAGATATCTTTATTCGTAGCTTAACTTTACAAGGCGTATTTTTTCTACTCATGCTACAAGGTGCACGGTTAGGTGAAGAAACAGTAAGTGCCAATATCATTATTATTAACGGTCTAACTATTACCGCCTATATTCTTGATGGTTTTGCCCATGCGATTGAAGCATTATGCGGTAAAGCTATTGGTGAAAAAAATAAACTAGCCCTAGGCTCAACCTTGATTGTGGCTTGTGGCTGGGCATTATTGGCTAGTGTATTATTTGCTATCAGCTTTCTACAGTTTGGTGATTATTTTGTTAATTTACAAACCACTATCAGCACTGTTCGAGAACAAGCTTACCCACTTATTCCTTATTTAGCTGTGTTACCTTTGATAGCTGTTTGGAGTTATTTATTAGATGGTTTATTTATTAGCGCAACACGTGCTAAAGAAATGCGTAATAGTATGTTGCTTGCTTTTATTATTAGTCTGCCACTCGGCTTATTATTACAACCCTTAGCTAATAATGGCCTATGGATAACTTTTCTAACCTTTATGGTATTACGCAGTATTATATTAGGCTATATCAGTTACAACATTACTAAACGTAATCAATGGATTCAGCAAGCCACATAAAAAAAAGGGTTAGTCTAAGGGAAGTACTAACCCTGTGAGTGAAACGTAATTATTCAATAAAATTAAATAAGACCGTTAATCTAGGCTGAAACAGCTTGTTTAGGTTCATCACCATATAAGCGTTTATGTTCTGCCACTATTTGATCCACTGAGTTTGGATCAGCTAATGTGCTAGTATCACCTAATTGATCATATTCAAAACTTGCGATCTTACGCAGAATACGACGCATGATTTTGCCAGAACGTGTTTTAGGCAACATAGGCGCCCATTGAATATAATCAGGGGTAGCAATAGGGCCAATTTCATGGCGAACCCACTCCCTTAACTCATTCATTAGCTCATCAGAAGATTCTTCACCCTCAGCCAGTGTTACATAAACATAAATACCTTGCCCTTTGATAGGATGTGGCACACCTACAACTGCTGCCTCTGCCACTTTTCTATGGGCAATCATAGCGCTTTCAACTTCAGCGGTACCAATACGATGACCAGATACGTTGAGAACATCATCCACACGACCTGTAATCCACCAGTAACCATCTTCATCACGACGCGCACCATCGCCTGTAAAATACATACCTTTAAAGGTTTTAAAGTAAGTATCCACAAAACGATCATGGTCACCATAAATACTACGCGCTTGTCCAGGCCATGAATCGATAATCACAAGATTACCTTCGGCAGGCCCATCAATAAGATTGCCTAAGTTATCAACAATCGCAGGTTGTACACCAAAGAAAGGTTTAGTAGCAGAACCTGGTTTGGTTTCTGTTGCACCTGGTAATGGAGTAATTAAAATACCCCCTGTTTCTGTTTGCCACCAAGTATCAACAACAGCACATTTTTGTTTACCCATTTCATCATGGTACCATTGCCATGCTTCTGGATTGATTGGCTCACCTACTGAACCTAATACTCTTAGACTACTGCCATCATAGCCTTCAACAGCTTTCTTACCGTGCGCCATCATGGCACGAATAGCGGTAGGTGCAGTATAAAGAATATTTACACGATGTTTATCCACCACTTGTCCCATACGTTTAATATCAGGATAGGTAGGCACGCCTTCAAATAATAAGGTAGTTGCACCATTGGCTAGTGGCCCATATACAATATAACTATGGCCTGTGATCCAACCCACATCGGCTGTACACCAATAAATATCACCAGGCTTATAATCAAAAATACGCTCATGGGTTAAGGATGCATACACCATATAGCCCCCAGTGGTATGTAACACACCTTTTGGTTTACCTGTAGAGCCTGATGTATATAAAATAAATAATGCTTCTTCTGCACCCATTTCTTTCACAGCACAACGATCTGAAGCTACTTTCATTAAATCGTCATACCAAATATCACGGTGTGGATACCAACGGATTTGACCATTAGTACGTTTACACACAATCACTTTTTGTACACTATAGGTGTTAGGATTGGTTAACGCTTCATCCACATTTTCTTTTAAATTAATCACTCTACCTGCACGTAAACCTTGATCGGCAGTAATCACAATCTTGGATTTACAGTCAGCAATACGACCAGCTAAAGATTCTGGAGAAAAGCCTGCAAAAACAACAGAGTGTATAGCACCAATTCTAGCACAAGCTAGCATGGCAACCACCGCCTCTGGAATCATTGGCATATAAATGGTAACTACATCACCACGATGAATGTCTTGTCCGCGTAAGGCATTAGCAAACTTACACACTTCGGCATGTAGTTGTTTATAGGTAATAGTGCGAGATTCAGCAGGGTTATCACCTTCCCAAATAATAGCCGCTTGATCTCCGCGCTCTTCTAAATGGCGATCTAAACAGTTATAAGAGGCATTTAAGGTACCGTCTGTAAACCATTTAATATCCACTCGATGATCATCAAAACTGGTTTGTTTAACCTGTGTAAAAGGCTGTATCCAATCTATTCGATTAGCTTGATCTCGCCAAAATCCTTCTGGATTAATAATCGATTGTTGGTACATACTTTTGTATGTTGCTTCATCCGTTAACGTCTTCTCTAAAATATTACTTTTTACCGGATATATTTTTATTGTCATAATTACCACCTCTAGTTATTAATTATTTTTGTTTTTTACATTGTGCCTTGAAAAGCAACCCAATGAGCATTCGACAATAGTCGAACTTGCATTAATCTTTAGTTTAAGTTTTTTATTTTTATAAAATTCTTCGTTAAGAAAAATAACAGTAAATTCTATTTAATTCAATATTATTTTTTATAATCTATTAAATATATTATTTTTTAACAGCTTATAGTTGATGATTTTTAAGAATATTTACCTTGCTGTACCTTACTTACCCCAACTTGGTATACAATAGTAAGAATTTACCTTTATTTAATCCAATCACTTTATTTTTGCATATAGAAGCCTAATGAAAGAACTTATCAGTCAATTAATCCAGCAGGCATTAACTGCCTTAATCAATGAAAATATTTTACCTGCTGATTTAGCAGTGACGATTCAAATTGATAATACTAAAGACAAAACACATGGTGATTTTGCTTCTAATATTGCCATGATGCTAGCCAAACCTGCAAAAATGAAACCCCGCGATTTAGCAGAGAAAATTGTGGCCGCACTGCCTAGCAGTGATGAAATTAGCAAAGTAGAAATAGCTGGCCCAGGTTTTTTAAATTTCTTTCAAAATACAGAGGCATTAGCCAACCGTTTAGACCAAGCATTAACTGATCCTAAGCTATTAGTAACAAAAGTGGGTAAAAAACAACGGGTAGTGATTGATCTTTCTTCACCTAACTTAGCCAAAGAAATGCATGTAGGCCATTTACGTTCTACTATTATTGGTGATGCTGTGGCACGTGTTGCAGAGTTTTTAGGTGATACTGTTATTCGTCAAAACCATGTTGGTGATTGGGGTACTCAATTTGGTATGCTACTAGCCTATATGGAAGAAAATCCTGCTGATGCTGAAAGCGAATTATCAGATTTAGAAAACTTCTACCGTGCCGCCAAAAAACATTTTGATGCCTCGCCTGAATTTGCCACTAAAGCCCGTGAAATGGTAGTAAAACTACAAGCAGGTGATAAAAAATGTTTAGAGCTATGGACAAAATTCAATGATATTTCACTCGGCCATTGCCAACAAGTGTATGATCGTCTTGATGTAAAATTAACGCGCGCTGATGTCCGTGGCGAAAGTGCATATAACGATGATCTTCCGAAGGTTATTGCAGCATTAAAAGCTAACAATATGCTAACTGAAAGTGATGGTGCACAATGTATCTTCTTAGATGGTTTTAAAAATAAAGAAGGCGAGCCATTGGGTATGATTGTTCAAAAAGCAGACGGTGGTTATTTATATACGACCACTGACTTAGCCGCTATTCGTTATCGTAATGATATTTTAAAAGCTGATCGCTGCTTGTACTTTGTAGATCAACGCCAATCACTGCATTTTGATATGTTATATGTGGCTGCGCGTCAAGCTGGTTTTGCTAACCCTGAATTAGACCTTGAGCATATGGGCTTTGGTACTATGAATGGTGAAGATGGCAAACCCTTCAAAACACGTGATGGTGGTGTGGTTAAGCTAATTGATCTACTCAATGATGCAGAACAAAAAGCCTATAATTTAGCCAAACAACTAAATCCTGAAATCAGTGAAGAAGAATGTAAGCTAATAGCCCATTCTATTGGTATTGGTGCGGTTAAATATGCTGATCTTTCAAAACACCGTACCAGTGACTATACCTTTAGTTTTGACAATATGCTAAGTTTAGTGGGTAATACTGCACCATATTTGCTTTACGCTTATACTCGTACTAATGGAGTATTACGCACAGCCAACAAAACAATTGAGCAACTCACTGGTAAAATAGTATTAGAAGCCGAGCAAGAAAAAGACTTAGCGGCTCATTTAATGTTATTCTCAGAAACCTTAAATAGTGTAGCAAGTAAAGGCTTACCACATTTACTCTGTAGCTACCTTTATGATCTAGCTAAACTATTCTCAACATTTTATGAAGAGTGCCCTGTGCTTAAAGCAGCTAATGAACAGCAACAACAAAGTCGTTTGCGTCTAACTGCACTAACGGGTCGCACTTTAAAACAAGGCTTAGAACTATTAGGACTAGTTCCTTTGGAGCGTATGTAAGAAAATGGCTAAGGCAAAAACTAAACCACGTGGTGCTAATAAATATACACCACCTAAAAAATCTGGTGCACCTGGCTGGATATGGTTAGTTGCAGGTATTGTTATTGGTGGCTTTATTATGTTTTTAATGAAACTTGAGCCAAAGCAAGATATTAGAAACGGTCAAAAACCTACCACCACTGCCACGCGCCCTAAAGATAATAATACCAACAATACATCTGTTAAGTTTGAATTTGATAAAATGCTTTCAGGCAAAGAGCCTAATCAGCCGATTCTAACTGAAGAGCAGCGTAAAAAATTAGATGGCGACCGTGCAGCAGCCTTATTAGAGGGTAGAACTCCACCTGTTATTCCGCCTACCCCTGTTAAACCGCCTGTACAAGCTAACCAACAGGTTAATCAACCCATACCAACTACGCAACCATCACAAGTGGCAGTTGTTACGCCTCCTACAGCACCATCAAGCATGAATTTCTTTTTGCAAGCTGGCTCATACCCGACCCAAACAGGGGCTGAAAGTATTAGGGCGCAAATTTTAATGCTTGGTCAAGATGTTAAAGTAGAAACAGCCAATAGCAATAATAAAACGTGGTACAGAGTATTGGTAGGCCCTTATAAAACTAAAGATGAGGCAACTAAAGCGCAAAAACAACTGGCCTCTCACGGTTTTAATCAAACATTGGTTGTTCCGCGTAAAGTTCAATAATTTGGATAAAAACTCATAAAAACCACTAACACCAGTACTACTTATACTGTTGTTAGTGGTTTTCTAATTAGAACACACCATTATCCATTACTCTCTACTATTACAACAGCAGAATTAATTTAAGTAACTAATTTAAATCTATAGGATCAACATCCACCGACCAACGTATTTGGCTAGTCTTTGGTAGCTCTTCTAAAGCTTGTACCCAATTGGTTAAATATTGTTGTAAAACTGGCCTTAAAGAACTTTGTATTAAAAGCTGGCCACGATAACGCCCTGCCTTTCTTTCCATAGGCGCAGGAACTGGTGAGAATACTTCTATCGCTTGATTGTCAGGTTGTACCGCTAGCATTTCTGCTTGTGCATGGGCACGTGTTAGAAAATCATCCAATTGTTCTTGTTTATAAGCCTCTGCCCTTAATAAAGCAAAGTAACTAAAGGGTGGTAAATGCGCTTCTTTTCTTTCCTCTAAATTATGTTTGGCAAAAGCTAAATAACCTTTATCAATTAATTGTAGAATTAACGGATGGTCTGGTAAATGGGTTTGAATAAGCACCCGCCCCTCTTGTTCTGCTCGCCCTGCACGCCCTGCCACTTGTACAATTAGTTGAGCTGTTTTTTCACAAGCCCTAAAATCAGCAGAAAATAATCCATTATCCGCATCAAGAATAGCCACTAGGGTAACATTAGGAAAGTGATGACCTTTTGCAAGCATCTGAGTACCCACAAGAATACCTGCTTCGCCTGTTTTTACGGCACTAACTATTTCTTGCATAGCTAGCTTACGACTTGTGGTATCGCGGTCTATTCGCCAAATTGGCCAATCAGGAAAAAGTAGTTTTAAGCGATCTTCGGTGCGCTCTGTGCCCATACCAATAGGTCTTAAATCCACATGATGACAATGGGGACACATAGCGGGTGGTAACTGGTGATACTCACAATGATGACAGCGCAATTCATGGTCTCTTAAATGCAACGTCATTCTTGCATCACAGTGGGGACAATGACAAATCCAACCACAATGATGACAAATTAAGGTAGGCGCAAAGCCTCTTCTATTAATAAAAATTAATACTTGTTGACCTGCTTTTAATGTGGTCTCAATTAAGCTCTGTAATTGTGCAGAAATACCACTATCCATTGGCTGAGTGCGAACATCTAAGCATTGAATTTTAGGTGGTTTGGCGTTGCCTGCACGATGGGTAAGATTCACTTGTCTATATCTATCTAACGTCACATTATGCAAGCTTTCTAAAGAAGGTGTAGCAGAGCCTAAAATAACAGGCACATTTTCCATTTTGGCACGCACTATCGCTAGATCTCGAGCATGGTAACGTAAACCATCTTGTTGCTTATAAGAACTATCATGTTCTTCGTCTACAATAATTAAACCCAATTTGGCCATCGGTGTAAAAATAGCAGAACGCGTGCCAATTACTATATCTACTCGCCCCTCTTTGGCAGCTTGCCATGCTTCCAAACGTTCTTTATCGGTTAGATTAGAATGGATTAAAACAATTTTTGCATTAAAGCGTTTTTGAAAACGATGTAATGTTTGTGGGCTTAAATTGATTTCAGGAATTAACACTAACGATTGTTTTTTCATTTTTAATACTTGATGTATTAAATGAAAATATACTTCCGTCTTACCACTGCCTGTTACGCCATATAGCAAAAATGGCTGATAACTATTTAGCGATCTACTGATAATATTAATAACTTTTTCTTGTTCATCATTGGCTAATAACTCAGGCTCTATTAACCAACTACCCTCATGGATAATCGGTTTAATTTCTCTTATTTCACAAGCAACCAACCCTTTCTCTTGTAGTCTTTTTAAAGTGTCTAGTTGAATCTGTAATTTTCCTATCAGATTTTGTGCCACCCCATGTTGGTGTTGCATTAATACTTGTAATGCACGTTTTTGACGAGTGGCTCTAGTTAGGCGTGGGTCTTCTAAATCACTGCCCTCTACTACTTTCCAAAAATATTCTTGATTGTCATCAGGGTATTTACCTTGCTTTAATAAATTCGGCAAAGCCCAAGATAACGTATCCCCCAAGCTATGTTGATAATAATGCGCTGTCCACTGACACAGCTTTAATAATACAGGGGGAATTATGGGTGTTTCATCGACTAATTCAATGGCATTCTTTAACTTTTCCACTGGAACGGTGGACTCTTCAACCACCTCGATAAGCACACCAATTAAAGTACGATTGGCGAATGGCACTTTTACCCTAATACCCACTTGCAAAGAACTTACATCCACACCTTTTGGTGGCAAATAATCAAATAATCGCCGTAACGGAGAAGGTAAAGCTAAGCGTAAATAGTTGGGTTTATTAAGCACAGATTATCCTGATTATCATCACATTGATGATCATCATATAAGGATTTAATAAAAAACAAAATTATTCATATTATAAATTTTCATTTTAATACCAATTAACTTTATTTTTTCTTAAATAAAATAAACAAGAAAGTTGCAAAAAACAAACAAATTATCCATATCCCATGTATCATCGGTTCAGAAAAAATTTCTTCTCGCCTAAAAGCATAACCAAAAATAGTCATCAAAAATCCCAAAAATGCAAAACCTATTAGGGCAATAAATAAAATGATTTTTAAGACAATATCAAAGCCATTAGCTACCTGAGTTGTCACTTTATCTTTTTGTTTTGAGTAGCCTTTATTTTGCGGTACTAAATTCGCTTGGGAATCCTGATTTGATGAATTGGATAGTTTTTTGATACCTATAAAAAGCAATCTTCCTCCTAATAAACAAAAGAAAAAACCAAACAATAAGTAAAACCCTCCAAAAGATCCATTAATGATTGGAATAACTATATTTATCAACCCAGTAAAAAATATCCAAGCCCCCACCAGAATAACTAATATCCACCCTACTATAGAAAAAACTCTCATCTTTTGTCCTTTGATAACTATAATAATTTTTATGTTGTTTCTGAGAAAATAAGTAGATAATCAAAGATAAATAATTAAACTAATGCATGTTTTAGATCATTATCTTTAATGGTCATCCTAACAAAAATAAGTATCTAACTAAAAAATATTAGTGAAACAGTATATTTATACATTCTATTATGTTTATTTGTTTTCTTGCTGTTCATTCAGCATTATAAAATCATTTAATAGCTCTTGTGCAGGCAATACGCCACATTGATCATTTTCTGGCACCATAAAAACGGCTATTTGTACATTATCATTTGCTAGGCTAGGTAAGATTTCTTGTATTAACTCATCAAAAGAGATTTTTTTTACTTCGGTATTTTGCCAATTATCTATTTGGCATTGTTTCGCAAAGGGTTCTGCTGGCCATAAAGGAAAAACAATAATATCGCCCATTTCAGCAATAACCCAACCTTCATCGTCACCTAATCCCCAAGCTTCCTGCCATTCAAATACTTTCTCAACAAAATAGTTATAGCGTTGACTATTGGATTGACGGCTAAAGGCTTGAACTTCTAAATCGTGTACTCTTTTCATGGGTTATTTTCACTTTTTAGGTAAGTATTTTAGCGGATCGACGGGTTTACCATTTAACCTAATTTCAAAATGTAATTTAACTCGGTCTGCACCTGTTGAACCCATTTCAGCAATTTTTTGGCCTGCCGTAACTTTCTGACCTTCTTTTACTAATAGGCTGCGATTATGCCCATACGCACTGACAAAGCTGTCATTGTGTTTAATAATTAATAAATTACCATAACCATGTAAATTATTACCTGCATAAACCACTGTTCCTGATGAAGCAGCCATTACAGCAGTTCCCTCGTTGGCAGCAATATCTATTCCTTTATTTAAACTACCTGTAGGCGAGTAAGTACTAATAACTGAACCTATTGCAGGCCAAGTCCAACCACCTACAACGGCTGTGGTTGGGGTTGGTGTAGCAGTCGTTGTCTTAGTTTGTGCTTGAGTTTGAGTTGCTGCTGGTTTAGTGGTGGTTGCAGTTGTTGGTTTTTGAGTGGTTGTGACTTTGATACTACCAGAGTCATGGGTTTTAGTTGTGGTAGTTGTTGCGCTAACCGCTTTACCAGACAAGGAAATAACCTGCCCAGGATAAATAGTATAAGGGGCGCCTATGTTATTTTCATTTGCTAATTCACGCCAATCACGCCCATAATTAAAGGCTAATGAATACAGTGTTTCACCGCCTTGTACAACATGCTGGCCTTTTGTGACAGGTGTGTAGCTACCTGCTTGTACCACTTTTCCTGAATAAGGAACTGAGGTTACTTTAACTTTTTTATTGTAATTGGTTGTTTTATCAACCACTTGTACTCTAGCATTATCATTCGAGCAAGCAGTAAGTAATATCAATATAGATAACGAAGAAATGGGTAATAACTTGCTATTTAATAACCCCACTTTAAGCTCCTAATGATAATAAAGTTAACGTATCGTTCCATTGAGTAAAGGTACAAACCTTACATTACCCAATACTTGTTTTTTAAAACCCTGCTCTTGCCTTATTACTAGCTGTAGTTGTTGGCTGTTACCGTCACCAACAGGCATTACCAGACGACCACCAACCGCTAACTGATCTAATAAAGCTTGCGGGATTTCAGGGGCAGCAGCGGTGACAACAATGCCATTATAAGGTGCTAAAGCATTCCAACCTTCCCAACCGTCGCCCCAACGGAATACTATATTACGTAATTTCAAACCTTGTAATCGTTCTTTAGCCTTATCTTGTAAAGGTTGAATTCTTTCTACAGAGAATACGCGATTAACTAATTGAGCAAGAATAGCCGTCTGATACCCTGAGCCAGTACCTATTTCAAGCACTTTATCGATTGGCCCTGCGGCCAGTAATATTTCTGTCATGTGTGCGACAATAAGCGGCTGTGAAATAGTTTGATTATGACCAATAGGCAGTGCTGTATCTTCATAAGCACGATGTGCAAGCGCCTCGTCAATAAACCAGTGGCGTGGCGTATTACGAATAACCTCTAACACGCGCTCATTAGTCACGCCTTCTTCTTGCAGACGTTGCACTAAACGTTCTCTTGTCCGTTGCGAAGTCATGCCGATGCCACTTCGCATCAAACCGTTCGTCATAATTATACTTTCCCCACAGTGTGTAAAGAATCTAGCGCTAACCTACAACTACGATCAATTGACAACGGGGTAACTGATACATAACCCTCTGCAATTGCGTGAAAATCTGTTCCCTCACCACCATCTACTATTTCACCTGTTAACGAAATCCAATAACCAACCTTACCTCTTGGATTTACTGTTTTTTCAGGTGGTAGAGAATGGGTGCGATAACCCAATCGTGTTAATTTAATCCCTTTTACCTCATTTAAAGGTAAATTTGGGATATTAACGTTTAGTATAGTATGGGCTGGTAGATCAAGTTTAGCATAGTTCTCCACTAATTTTCTGGCAAAATAGGCGGCAGTAGGTAGATTTGTTGTTTCTCTAGACACTAGCGAAAAAGCAAAAGAAGGTGCAGGGGTAAAACGTCCTTCAGTAGCCGCACCCACTGTACCTGAATACAATACATCATCACCTAAATTAGCACCTAAATTAATACCTGATACCACTAGATCAGGCTTATGCTCAAGAAAACCATTCATGGCCATATGTACACAATCTGCTGGCGTTCCATCGAGACCAATAAAACCATTTTCTAAATAGTGTGGGTATAATGGACGATCCAGTGTTAATGAATTACTGGTACCACTCATATCCTTATTCGGTGCTAACACTTGGCAGTGACCATAATCAGCCAATGCGTCATAAAGTGCTTTAATACCTGGTGCAGAAACACCATCATCATTAGAAACTAATATGTACATTTATCTTCCGTTGCTATAAGTGACACTATTTCTCTTACCACTGAGGTAGCAAAACAGCCTGTAGGTAATATAAAGTTTAATTGTAGCGTTTTAGGGTCTACAAAATGCCATGTTAAATCCTTAACAGGTAAACGCATCACACGTCTTTCTTGGCGCATATTGGCTGATTGTAGCCAAGTTGTTAATGGTGGATATTGCGCCACTATTGTTTGCTCTTGCTGTAATGCCTGTTCAGTAGTAGCCAGTTCACCCTCTCCCCAAAGTGGTGCGGTAGGATGAATATCTAACTCTGCCAAGCGCGTATCATTTTCCGTTAACTGTGCAGCAGGAAAGAAACTACGACTATCAGTAAAGGATAAAACATCACCTTCAATTAATTTATTCCAAGTACCTTGTGCCACTCTATCAGCCAATACTTTATTAAATAAATAACTTCTCGCACTGGATAATAATCTAGAACGTAAATTACGCTGTTCTGGGTAAGCTTGTTGATTGGCCCATTCTATCGCCTGCTCAACATTACCCCCATCAAAACCAAAACGTTGTAAACCAAAATAATTAGGCACACCCTGTTGCGCAATTAACTGTAAACGCTCAGTAAGTAAATGATGTTCCGCCTCAAGCTGGATAAGACGAATAATAAAGCGATTGGCAGAATGTGTACCACGCTGTAATTTTCGTTGATGACGCACTTGTTTAATAATCTGTAACTGGTCACTTGCTAAGCCAGTCAAATCAGGATCTGTTTTACCTGGCAAATGTATGCTAAACCATTGTCTCGTTAATGCTAATTTGTCTTTTAAACCTGCATAACTAACTTGTCGTAAGGGAATTTGAATAGCTCTGGCTATCCGTTTAGCCACTTCTTCAGTATTAAGATAGCGTTTTTCAACCCATAACCAAAGATGCTCACCCTCACCCGTTAAAGGAATATCTAATACTTCATCTACTTGGAAGTCTTCTGCAATGGCTTTTAATTGGGCAACGCCACAAGCTTCACCCCATGCAGTAGGGCCTAATAATTCAAGTTCTGTCATAAGCTGCTAATAATACCACAGCATGCACTGCAATACCTTCCTCTCGCCCTGTAAAACCAAGCTTTTCCGTGGTAGTTGCCTTAATATTAACTTGCTCAAGAGTTACTTGCATATCGTTAGTTAATAATTCGCGCATCTGTTCAATGTAAGGAGCCATTTTAGGCGCTTGAGCAATAATGGTGGCATCCATATTGGCTAATTGCCATCCTTGTTTATTCACTAATGCCATCACATGGCGTAATAGTTGCCTACTATCAATTCCTTTATATTGCGGATCTGTATCTGGAAAATGGCGCCCTATATCGCCTAATGCACACGCTCCTAGTAAAGCATCACAGAGCGCATGAATAAGAACATCACCATCTGAATGGGCTAGCAAGCCTTTATGGTAGGGAATTTGTACTCCACCTAAAGTTACAAAGTTGCCATCGCCAAAACGATGTACATCATAACCATGACCTATACGCATATAAAACTCTACTAACCAAAAAAGAAAACCTATTATAAAGCATTGATCGCTTTATAATGGCTATTAAAATATTTTTTAATGCACAGGTAATTTTATATTTTTGAAAACCGTATCAAATTCTGGTCTACCGTGCAACTCAATTGCTTCTGTAACCAGTTTTTTTGTTAAATGTGGAGCAAAGCTTTCAATAAACTCATACATAAAGCCCCGTAAGAAACTACCTTTACGGAAAGCAATACGTGTAATGCTGGACTCAAACAAATCGCCTGTATCAATCTTTACTAAGTCAGTATCAGTGCGTTCATCAAAAGCCATATTGGCAATAATACCCACTCCCATACCTAATCTAACATAAGTTTTGATAACATCCGCATCTGCCGCCGTAAAGATGATTTTAGGTTCTAAACCCTTAGCATGAAATGCAACATCTAATTTAGAACGGCCTGTAAACCCATGTACATAAGTCACTAATGGCTGCTCTGCCAAAACTTCTAAAGAAATGTCTTTTACAGTACTTAAAGGATGTGTTTTAGGCACAATTACGCAACGATTCCAACGATAACAAGGCATCATCACCAAATCCGCAAACTCTTCCATCCCCTCCGTAGCTATAGCAAAATCTGCCGTACCATCAGCCGCCATTTTAGCAATTTGGATAGGCGTACCTTGATGCATATGTAACGATACATCAGGATAGCGGGTAATAAACTCACTAATCACTTTAGGTAATGCATAACGGGCTTGAGTATGGGTGGTAGCAATGGTTAATGAACCACTTTTTTCACTGGAAAACTCTTGCGCAATACGCTTAATTCCTTCTGCTTTGCGCAATATTTCTACCGCTGCTTCAATAATTCTTTCGCCAGCAGGGGTTATTTGGGTTAAATGTTTACCACTACGGGAGAAAATCTCAACCCCTAACTCGTCTTCTAACAGGCGTATTTGCTTACTAATACCAGGCTGAGAGGTGTACAAGCTTTGAGCTGTTGCCGAGACATTTAAATCATGGCGAACCACTTCCCAAATATAACGTAATTGCTGTAACTTCATAAAGACCCCTTCACCTAAACGATATACTCAAATATACCTACATGCTTATAACTTATTTGCTGATGAAATTATAAACCTTTAACCTTCATTTAACTAAAAGTTTTATTATAAATAGACATGTATCACGATATAACTATATCACCTGCTTGAAATTGCTTTATAATAAGCTAATTATTATAGCTATTAAACGAAACTTGCTTAATATAGCTAAAGATTAGGAGATCGCAATGCGCAAGATTCTATTTCCCTTATTGCTTATAGTGCTACCTGTAGCTGCGCAGCCTGTTTACAGTTACAAAGACAGTGATGGAAACACAGTATATACCAATGAGCAACCCCCTGCTAATATAAACGCAGAACAAGTTAGATTGCCTAAAATCCAGACAGTGCCTAGTCAAAACACATCAACTGACAGTCAAGACCCTGGCTTTAGAATTAATAATTCAACGCCTTCTATAACAAAAGTAGGTATTAGTGGTATACCTGATGAAGAAGCATTAAGAGCTAATGATGGTACATTTACTGTGTCAGTAATGCTTGATACAACCTCTCGCTTTTTACCATCATCCTATCAATATCAACTATTATTAGATGGTAGACCTTATGGTGCTGCACAAGCTAGTAATAGCTTTACATTGACCAATATTGATCGCGGGACACATACAATACAAGCACAGGTTGTTAATAATGGAGCGGTTGTTGCTAGTAGTGACCCAGAATCATTTACGATTCAACGTGTTTCTATAAAATTACCTGCTAAGAATAGACCAAACAAACCCCAGCCTAGAGCAAACTAACTCATAGAATACAATGAAAAAATTATCCTTTATCACATTATTACTAGCATGTGCATCTTTAAATGCCCAAGTATATTCTTATGTAGATAGTAATGGAAATACTATCTACACAGATAACCCGCCTGAAAATCAGGCTACTCGTAATCTTGATATTAAAGTTACACCTTCTGTTAATAAAACCGAGAATAACGTAGATGAAGCAGATTTAAAAACTGTTCGTCTTTCTCCCACTACACCTATTAATGTACCAAATGCTAGTAATGGTGAGAGTAATGCACCATTTAAAGTTATATCTATTAACTATCAATCACTCACTATCGTTACCCCTGAACATGAAGATACCATCACCAATTCCGATGGACAATTGATGATAACCCTTGAAAGCTCACCAAAACTTTCATCAAATCATAAATATCGTATTATTATTGATGGTGAAACAGTAGGAGAATCTACCTCACCTACTTTTTCAATTAACAATTTAGAACGTGGTGAGCATAAGCTAGTAGCTAAAATCATTGATTCGGATAAAAATGTAATTAAAAAAACTGAGCAACAAGTTTTTTATATTAGACAAACTACCTTAGCTGATAAACGCCGTGTTCGCCCATGTAAATATAGAGACTTCGGGGTAAGACCTGAATGCCCATTAAAAGATAAACCAAAACCTGACCCAAGAATATTAAGGAAAATAACTGATAAACTAGGCATAACTAAGCCTTGTGATTTAACTGATTACGGCGTAAGAAAAGATTGCCCTATTGAACTAAAACCACTAACTCCCACAGAAGAAGCTAAAACAAAAAATAATTCTAAAAAAGCCATGTAAAAACATGGCTTTTTTGTATTAAGTATTCTTAATATTTCTTTTAAGCCCTCAATACTACACTATTATATTTACTTACATAGCTATAGCATTTACCTATCACGCTGTTAGCAAAACCCATGCTAGACTAATGGTAAATAATAGTCTCTCTAATCTACGGAGTAACTCATGAAAAAACGATTATTAGCGGCCACTTTAGGTTTAGCAGCATTGGCTACCCCTTACTCTATTGCACAACAGTATGTTGACAACTCTTTTATTGAGTTAAATAAATTAAAATATGGAATGGACCTAGTTGCAGTAGGAAGTATCAATGTTAATGTTGCAGAGAAACTTACCTTAAAACCAGATACGGTTGAGTTTTCTATTAAATACACTACAGAAGGCACTACCCCAAGTGAAGCTTCTGACCGTAATACTACTAATATGAAAACACTTACTAGCTATCTGCAACAACTAGCTATTAAACAAAAAGATTTAACCACCGTTGGCTATAAAAACTATGAAAAGACTTCAGCTCAGCCATTAACTAAAACTGATAGTCAACAATATCAGACCTTATTAACAGTGAATGTTACCATTCCAAGTAATAAATTTTACGATGTTGTCAAAGTATTAGAGCTACAAGGCATTAGTAATTTAGATAAAGTGAAAGACACTGACAATGTTTACAGTTTTGTTATCAGTGAAATAGCCAACAGCTATGACACAACTAAGCAACAGGCTGAGAAAAAATATCAAACCATTACAGAACAATTGAATACTACTGGTATTAATCAATTTACTATCGAAAAATACAATAATAAAGAAGCAGATCAACCTACCAAAGAAATTAAAACCTATTATGTAGAAAACACTATAAAAATTCGTGCTTATAAATTTGATGATTTAGGTAAAATTATTGCTAAAGCCCAAGAGCTTAAGATGAATGTTAACAATGATTTCCGTTATAGTGTGTCTGATGAAACTAAAAACAAAGCCATTGCCGAACTGGAAAGTAAACTATTAACTAAACTACAAGATAAAGCTAAACGCTCATTAAGTAGTGGTGACTACCAACTTGGCGCACCGCAGAATTTAAATATTTCTAACAGTGATGGTGGCGGTATTTATCCTCGCAACTACTATGCAGAAAGTGATGCTATGGTTAATACAATGGTAATGAAGTCTTCTGCTGGAGCGCAAGTTGATATTCAACCCCCATCAGAATTTGAAATTATGGTCAATATGAATGGTAATTTTGATATTATAAAAAAAGTTTATAAGACAAACTAATAAAAAAGGCGTTTTTAAAACGCCTTTTTTTATTCAATTAAACTGCAACGGGGGCTTTAATATGAGGGTGTGCTTGATAATTTTGTAATTCAAAATCCTCAAATTTAAACTCAAAAATATCCTTTACTTCAGGATTTATCTTCATGGTAGGTAATGGATAAGGCTCACGGCTTAACTGTAGATCCGTTTGCTCTAAGTGATTACTGTATAAATGGCTGTCACCACCTGTCCAAATAAAATCACCTAATCCTAAATCACATACTTGCGCCACCATCATAGTTAATAAAGCATAGCTCGCAATATTAAAAGGCACCCCTAAGAAAATATCTGCTGATCGTTGGTAAAGCTGACAAGATAACTTACCATCCGCCACATAGAATTGGAATAATGCATGACATGGCGGCAAAGCCATTTCATCTACCAATGCTGGATTCCATGCAGATACGATTAAACGACGTGAATCTGGATTTTTCTTAATCATCTCAATCAATTTACTGATCTGATCAATATGCTCACCATTAGGGGCAGGCCATGAACGCCATTGATAACCATAAACAGGGCCTAAATTACCGTTTTCATCCGCCCATTCATCCCAAATACTCACACCATTTTCGTTAAGGTAACGAATATTGGTATCACCTTTTAAAAACCATAATAACTCATGAATAATCGATTTTAAGTGACATTTCTTAGTGGTTACTAGCGGAAAACCCTCTGCTAAATTAAAGCGCATTTGATAACCAAATACACTATAAGTCCCTGTCCCTGTACGATCTTCTTTAAACACTCCGTTATCACGAACATGGCGCATTAAATCAAGATATTGTTTCATGATTAACCTTAAACATTAGCATTAATAGTAGATGAGTTTTTGCGATAGGCAAACACTAATAACAGTAACCCTATTAGCATCATTGGTAAACAAAGTATTTGCCCCATGGTTAACCAACCAAAGGCGATATAACCTAATTGAGAATCAGGTAATCTTACAAACTCAACCACAAAACGGAACACACCATACCAGAATAAAAACATACCTGATACAGCCATTGATGGACGAGGTTTTCTCGAATAAATCCAAACGATTAAAAACAGTACTAGCCCTTCTAAAAAGCACTGATATAACTGTGATGGATAACGAACTAATTGTTCAGGGTCTTGTGGAAAAATCATACCTAACCATTCATTTTCAGCACCCGTTGGTTTACCCCATAACTCACCGTTAATAAAGTTACCAATTCGCCCCAAACCTAATCCGATAGGTGCTAATGGTGCAACAAAATCCGCTATTGAAAAGAATGATCGACCACGACGCTTAGTAAACACCCAAATGGCAACAATAACACCTATCATACCACCATGGAATGACATACCACCTTGCCATACTTTAAATATTCTTGCTGGTTCAGCCAAATATACTGAAAAATCATAAAACAATACATAACCTATGCGACCACCAAGGATAACCCCTAGCGCACAATAAAATACTAAATCAGATAAATCATCTTTTGTTAATGTAGGTTGAATACGGTATAAACGACTACGTCCTAGCAACCAAGCAATCGCAATCCCAAAAATATACATTAGCCCATACCAATGAATATCAACAGGACCAATACTTAATGCTATTGGATCAATAGCAGGATATTTCAACATAAATTTCTCTTAATAATTACAATTGACTGAAAAAGCTACACCCAACAATAAATAGGAAAATAGCAAACATTCTACGTAATAAAGTAGCCGATAAACGGTACGCTAGTTTAGCACCAAGTCGCGAAAATATCATACTTGTCACTGTAATACCAATTAAAGCTGGTAAATAAATATATCCTACACTCCAACTCGGTAAGCCCTCTGCCCCCCAACCAAACCACATATAAGATAATGCACCACTGATAGCGATAGGTATGCCACAAGCCGCCGAAACTGCAACCGCTCGTTGCATGGGTACACTACAAAAAGCTAAAAAAGGCACTGTTAATGAACCACCGCCTATACCAAAAATAGCAGAAGCCCAGCCTATAATACTGCCTGTTATGGTTAAGCCAGGCGCTTTAGGTAATGTTTTAGAAGCTTTTGGTTTTAAATTAAATCCAAGCTGAATAGCCATACAAATAACAAAACAACCAATAATAATCTTTAAAGTAACACCCTGTAGTAAACTGGCGGTAAAACCACCCAAAATACTACCAAATACAATACCTAACGCTAGCCATTTTACTAATTGCCAATCTACATTACCTTTACTGTGGTGGGCTTGAGCAGAACTTATTGAGGTAAAAATAATCGTTGCCAGCGAAGTACCAATCGCCAAATGGGTTGCTACATTATCGGATATGCCTAATGCATGAAAACTAAATATCAGCACAGGAACAATAATTAATCCACCGCCTACACCAAACAGGCCTGCTAACACCCCAGCACCCGCTCCTAACGCAAGATAGGCGAGCAAAATAGATATTGTCATAGCGTAATTTCCTATTGTTACCTACTATTAATAAATTTCAATGATACCTTAATGTAATACTAATCATTGAACAGCCTGTTATGATAAAGTTCAGAAAAAGTATTTTATTTTCTAAGAAAAGAACATAATTATATTATGTTTATACTAATCAATGAGACTTTTCAGGGAGCAATCATGAAAAAATTATTAATATTATGCTGTACCCTATTTATTTCAACCACAGCTTTTGCAACTAACTGCGAAACTGTTAAAGAACAAATAGCTGAAAAAATTAAAGCCAACGGCGTTGCTGAATTTACTTTAGATGCAGTGGATAAAGGCACTGCGACAGACGGCAAAGTAGTAGGTGTATGTGGTGGTGGCACTAAAGATGTAGTGTATAAGCGTGGTCATGTGCAAACTACCGAACAAACATATGATAATGCAGTTATAGAAGAAGATGATGATCAATCAACAGATGAGTAAGACTGTTGTTGTTTGATAAGAAAAAGGGTAGCTTAAACTACCCTTATTTTTTCAAAGTTATCCTGCCACTAATACCCTAATAGCATCTAATCTTAAAGTCGCTTTATTTAAATATTCTAAACCTTGTTTCTTATAGTCTTGTAATATTTCTAATTCACTATCACGAACATTTGGATTAACTTTTTTCAAGGCCGTTAAGCGCGTTAGCTCTTCTTCAATTTCTGCGCTAAAACGTTGTTTAGCCTCTGCTACTCGCTCATTATAAACAGCCTGCATTTTCTGTTCGGCAAGGGTAATTTGTTTTTCTAACATTTCACGTTGTGCCTTAACAAATTTAATGGCGCTGCCACGTGGTACTTTTTCAAGTTGTTTATTTAAGGTCGAGAACGATACTTTATCTGCTAAATCGTTGCCTCGCGGATCTAATAAACAACGTAATGCGACTTTTGGTAAATAACGAACTAGCTGTAATGCTTTTGGTGCTACCACTTCTGTCACGAAAACGAATTCCACTAATACAGTACCTGTTTTTAATGCTTTATTACCAATAACCGCAACCGCTGTATTACCCATTGAACCAGATAATACTAAATCCATACCACCTTGTAGCATGGGGTGTTCCCAAGTAATAAATTGCATATCCTCACGGGACAATGCCAATGAGCGATCATAGGTAATGGTTACCCCTTCTTCATCCCCTAAGGGGAATCCTGCATCTAGCATTTTTTCACCAGGTCGAAGAATAAAAGCATTGTCTGAATGATCTTCGATATCAATGCCAAATGCATCAAATAACTTCTCTGCATACATGGGTAGGTTATATTGATCATCTAGCTCTTCAATAGCTTCTACTAAACTATCACCTTCTCCCTCACCGCTGGAATTTAACTCTAACAAGCGATCACGTCCTTTTTGCATTTCCTCTTCTAATTGCAGACGAAGTTGTTTAGCTTCTTCAATTAACTTAGCCCATGCTTTCTCATCTGTACCTTCTAATTGCTCGCGCAGATGTTTTCTAAACTGTGTTTGTAAATTGCTACCTGCTGGACAAGTATTTACAAAAGCATTCAATGCTTGGTCATACCATTCAAATAGTCGTTGTTGAGCTGTACCTTCAATATAAGGAACGTGAATTTGAATATCATTCTTTTGACCAATCCGATCCAAACGACCAATACGTTGCTCCAATAAATCAGGATGTGGCGGTAAATCAAATAGCACAAGATGATGAGCAAATTGGAAATTACGACCCTCACTGCCAATTTCTGAACAGACTAATACTTGCGCGCCTTCCTCATCACTAAAATAAGCAGCAGCACGGTCACGTTCAATAATCGTCATGCCTTCATGGAAAACTGCTGCTGCAACACCTTCTCTGACTCTAAGTGCCTCTTCTAAATCAATGACTGTTTCGGCATGGGCACAAATCACCAGTACTTTAGTACGTTTTAGCATTTTTAAGGTAGAGATTAACCAGTCAACCCTTGGATCAAAATGCCACCAACGCTCACTATCTGTTTCTAATTGATGATCTATGTATTCTATTTCTGGCGTTAGTATAGGCCGCTCATCACGTGGTATCTGTAAATACTGCTTAGGATGTGGTAATGGATAATTATGTAATTCACGAATAGGAAAACCTTGTACAGCAGCTCTTGTATTACGAAATAATAAACGACCTGTACCATGCCTATCTAATAGTTCTCTTACTAAACGCGTACAAGCTTCTTGTTCACCTTTTACAGCAGCATCTAATACCGCCTTTTCAGCGTCTTTGCCTAAGAAGCTTTCAATCACTTTACGGCCTTCTTTAGATAGCTTCTGCTTATCTAACAAATCTTGTACTGCTTCTGCCACAGGCTGATAATGCTTACTTTCTTCACGAAACGCTGCTAGGCTATGAAAACGATTAGGATCAAGTAGCCTTAACCGAGCAAAATGGCTATCTACACCTAATTGTTCTGGTGTTGCGGTTAATAACAAAATACTGGGTGTTACTTCAGCAATTTGCTCAACCAACGCATACTCAGTGCTTATATAATCAGGCACCCACACTAAATGGTGGGCTTCATCCACCACTAACATATCCCAACCAGCTGCGAATAAAGCGTCCTGTACTCGCTCATCACTGACTAGCCAATCTAAAGCTACCAACACTAATTGGCTATCTTCAAAAGGATTACTACTCTCACCTTGGGCAAAACGTTCCGCATCAAATAAGGTTACTTCTAGATTGAAACGACGACGCATTTCAACTAACCATTGATGTTGTAAATTTTCAGGAACTACAATTAATACTCTACTGGCACGACCTGAAAGTATTTGGCGATGAATAATAAGACCTGCTTCAATGGTTTTACCTAAACCCACCTCATCCGCTAACAATACGCGAGGGGCTATTCGATCAGCCACTTCGCGAGCAATATGCATTTGATGAGCAATAGGTTGTACCCTAGCACCTGCTAACCCCAATAGTTTTGATTGTTGCAGATTACTGGCGTGTTCTAATGTGTGGTAACGTAGCGAGAACCAATAAAGTGAATCAATTTGCCCTGCAAATAAACGGTCAGCAGCTGAACGGAATTGAATAAAATTAGATAATTGAGTTTCAGAAATAGTACGCTTTTTATTATGTTCATCTATCCCCATATACACTAGCAAACCTTCAATTTCCATTACTTCGTCAACTGTGATTTGCCAACCATCTATATGGGTAATTTTATCGCCAATGGTATATTGCACTCTTGTTAATGAAGCATTATTAATTGCATATTGCCTTGTTTCACCAGTAGCAGGGAATAAAATGGTTAGTAAACGTCCTTCCTGTGAAATGATAGTCCCTAACCCAAGCTCAGCCTCGCTGTCACTAATCCAACGCTGCCCTGGTAGATATTGCATAATAAAACCTCTTAACTAAAAAAATTTCGGCATATTTTAAATGATTCAGCAGCATTTGTTACAAAGAATAAAAATAAATTTGCTGAATATTTGATTACAGGAACAATAATGTTGGTATCTTTAGCTTTTATTTGAGAGTCTATGAATAATAATCACTAGTTTTTCTATCTTATCCCTATTAAAATTCGCCGCTTATATTAAGTATTTTTCCTGTTGAGGTTTGCATGTCCCATTCTTCCACCCCTAAAGTAGGCTTTGTCAGCCTAGGGTGTCCTAAAGCCACAGTTGACTCAGAACGTATTCTGACTCAGTTACGTATGGAGGGCTATCAAATTGTACCTTCCTATAATGAGGCAGATGTCGTTGTGGTTAATACCTGTGGGTTTATTGATAGTGCTAAAGCAGAATCGCTGGATGCTATTGGCGAAGCATTAGCAGAAAATGGTCGTGTTATCGTAACAGGCTGCATGGGCGTAACCGAAGGAGCAATTCGTGATGTTCACCCTAGCGTATTAGCCGTTACTGGGCCTCAACAATATGAGCAAGTAGTACAAGCAGTTCATGAAGTAGTTCCCCCTAAACAAGATCATAATCCTCATATTGATCTAGTGCCACCACAAGGCGTTAAGTTAACACCACGCCATTACGCTTATTTAAAAATATCGGAAGGCTGCAATCATAGTTGTAGTTTTTGTATTATCCCTGATCTACGTGGCAAATTAGTCAGCCGCCCCGTTAATGAAGTACTTGAAGAAGCTGAACGACTTGTCAAAGCAGGTGTAAAAGAATTACTGGTTATATCTCAAGATACCAGTGCTTATGGCGTGGATTTAAAATACAAAACGGCATTCTGGAATGGCCAACCTGTTAAAACCAAAATGGTTGATCTCTGTGAAGCATTAAGCCAACTTGGCGCTTGGGTAAGATTACACTATGTCTATCCATACCCTAATGTGGATGATGTTATCCCGTTAATGGTAGCTGGCAAAATATTGCCTTATTTAGATATCCCTTTCCAACATGCCAGCCCTAAAATTTTAAAAGCGATGAAACGCCCTGCGTTTGAAGATAAGACTTTAGCTCGCATTAAAAAATGGCGTGAACAATGCCCTCAACTGATTATTCGCTCTACCTTTATTGTTGGCTTCCCAGGGGAAACCGAAGAAGATTTCCAATACCTATTGGACTGGTTAACTGAAGCGCAATTAGATCGCGTTGGTTGCTTCCAATACTCTGCAGTTGATGGTGCTCCCGCCAATGAATTAGCAGATCATGTGCCAGAAGAAGTTAAGCAAGAGCGCTGGGAACGTTTTATGGCTCACCAACAAGCTATTTCAGCAGCACGCTTACAACAACGTATTGGTCAAGAAATGTTAGTTATTGTGGATGAAATAGATGAGCAAGGCACTGTTGCTCGCTCTGTGGCTGATGCGCCAGATATTGATGGCTTGGTTTATATTGATACTGACCAATTACAAGCAGGCGATATTGTTAAAGTTCGTATTACTGATGCAGATGAATATGATCTATGGGCTGAATTATAACTATTGCCCTCGTTTTTTATACTTTGTTGAATGGCTTTGTCGTACTAGCTGTACTGTCTTCAGCCAGCTGCCTTGTCTAAAAAACGATGGAAATAGCTCTACTTTAAGTAAAAGAGGAATAGCATGTATCAGCTAGAAGCTATTGGCTATATTCACTCTTGCTATAAAGAAAAATTTGCTATTCCTCGTCAGCCACGTTTAGTACCAGCAGCAACAGGTATTATTGAACTCATACCACCTTACAATCAACGTGAAGCATTAGTAGGTTTAGAGCAAGTAAGCCATATTTGGTTATTATTTATCTTTCACCAATCAATCGAACAAAAACCACGTTTAAAAGTACGTCCACCTCGTTTAGGTGGTAATAAATCATTGGGCGTTTTTGCAACACGTTCCACTTATCGACCTAATCATATTGGGCAATCTGTGGTTAAACTAGAGCAAATAGTGAATAACCAGCTTTATGTGTCTGGTATTGATTTAGTAGATAGCACACCTATTATAGATATCAAGCCCTATATTCCCTATGCGGACATTGTGACAGAAGCAACCAATACTATAGCACCTGAGCCACCTTTGCCGATTAACGTAATATGGTCTGCACAGGCTTTAACACAAGTTGCTCAGCATGAACAGCGTCTACAAAAACCGTTACAAGCCTTAATAGAACAGTCTCTTAGCCAAGATCCAAGACCTGCTTATCAGCAACCTGAACCAACGAGAGAGTATGGTGCTGTATTTTGGGATGTCAATGTAAAGTGGCATTATGCTGACCATCATACCATCGAGGTATTAGTAGTCAGCGATTAATTCACCAATTAATCGATAAGTCAAACCTTGCGGATCATGGGGTTCAAAACGCCTTAAAAAGGCATCATGTACATAAGGTGGATTTAATAGCTTAGAGCTTTTTTCCGCCACATCGAACATGCTACTGTCTTCAGAATCAATAAAAACAGCCATCTTTTCACGCAGAATACCAATGCCAAACAAACCTTTGCTATTACATGTCTGTAACGCCTGCAGAACAACTTTAAAATATGCGTCATGCCAGATATTGGTATTAGGTCTCGCTAGATTACTTTGCTTAACAAAATTGTTTAATTTTTCCCTGTATTCCTTAAAAGCAAGATCTGTGTAATCCCATTCACTGGAAAACCATAGATAATCTGTTACATCCTCAATACTTCTTAATTTAACAGTAAACTTTTTAGTTACGCCATCTAAGGTATTAGCCGCACAATAAAAAGATCTACCATCTTTATTTAAATGCAACGCAAACCCATACAAGCGCTCATTAGCAATTAATCCTTTAATATACTGAAAACTTTCGGTAATTGTTTCAACAATTAAATCATGTAACTGTTGTTGTAACTGTGAATCCATTAACGTAAACACTCTCAACTATTTATCGATTAGTTATCAATAAATATCTAATTAACTCAATTTGTTTGTTTAATATGATAGATGTAATTTTATTAGGCTGTATACAGATTAACCTAACTGCAAAGAATAGTATCCATTCATCGTAAGCTATTATTCTAGCATGTTAACTTACTGCGTGCCTATTATTGTGGAAGGCTAAATATACAATACTAGCAAGTATCTTTGTAAATACTTGCTAGTATTAACTCATTACTCTTGGGCTAACTTAATACGTGCAAAATTCTTCTTGCCTGCTTGGCAAACATGTTCTGCACCTATTTTAAACGTGAAACTAGCATCAACCACTTGGCCATCAACACGTACACTACCTGCTTGTAGTAAATCTCTGGCAGCAGCAGAGTTTTTTACTAACTTAGCTTGATTAAGTATGGCAGCAATCGGTAAATCGCTAGCAGCTTGCAATGTAATCTCTGGTAAGTCTTCTGGTAATTCACCGTCTTTTAAACGATTACCTGCTGATTTATGTGCATTCGCCGCCGCTTCTTCACCGTGGAAACGAGCAATTAATTCCTCAGCTAATTTAATTTTAATATCACGAGGATTAGCACCATTTTCGACATCTTGCTTAAATTGTTTAATTTCTTCTAAATCACGGAAACTTAACAACTCAAAATAACGCCAAATCAATGTATCTGGCATTGATACTAATTTGTTATACATTACCCCTGGTGGCTCATCAATACCCACATAGTTACCTAACGATTTAGACATCTTTTTAACACCGTCTAAACCTTCTAGCAAAGGAACTGTAATAGTACATTGTGGGGATTTACCATAAGAGCGTAACAATTCACGTCCCATTAATAAATTAAAACGTTGGTCTGTACCACCCATCTCAACATCACACTCTAATGCTACCGAGTCATAACCTTGGACCAGTGGATATAAGAATTCATGAATAGCGATTGGTTGTTGGCTTTTATATCGATTTTCGAAGTCATCACGCTCCAGCATGCGTGCGACCGTATATTGAGAAGCTAAACGGATAAAATCAGCAGGTTTCATTTGATCCATCCAAGTAGAGTTAAAGGCTACTTCGGTTAAGGCAGGATCTAAAATTTTAAATACTTGCGCTTTATAAGTCTCAGCATTGGCTAACACTTGTTCTCTAGTCAATGGTGGACGCGTAGTATTTTTACCACTAGGATCACCGATCATCCCTGTAAAGTCACCAATTAAAAAGATAACTTGATGACCAAGTATCTGAAAATGACGTAATTTATTAATAAGTACAGTATGACCTAAATGAAGATCTGGAGCGGTAGGATCAAAGCCCGCTTTAATGCGTAATATTTTACCTTGTTTTAACTTTTCAACTAACTCATCTTCAACTAGGATTTCTTCTGTACCTCGTTTGATTAACGCTAGCTGTTCTTCAATAGATTTCATCGTTTCCTTCTCTAATTAATATTTAACCAATTAACTAATCGATG
Organism: Entomomonas asaccharolytica; assembly: GCF_016653615.1. Taxonomy (NCBI): domain Bacteria; kingdom Pseudomonadati; phylum Pseudomonadota; class Gammaproteobacteria; order Pseudomonadales; family Pseudomonadaceae; genus Entomomonas; species Entomomonas asaccharolytica. The sequence goes on from NZ_CP067393.1 coordinate 2,802,100, forward strand.
TCATTTATCAAATGACAATAGATAACTATACTGTAAAATAAAGTTTTCTGTTACATTTTAATTGCTATTTTTTTGTAATTTACAGTTGCGCAAATTCGGTTTTACTTATATTTTACACCACTAATTTATCTAGTTATTTGGTAGTTAACTCTTTTAAGCTATGATACAGAATCCATCAACAAGAAAACGCTCGTTTAATTCATTAATTATATTAATTGTAATAGCTATTCTATTAGGGTTGGGTATTCTGTTTTATCCTTCATCTGAAAAGCCTCAAGAGATAGAGACTAGCAATACACCTATTGCAGTTAAAGATACCTTACCTTCGCCACCTATTGTTGTGCCAGAAGTAATTGCTGATATTTTTGCAAGAAGCTTACGAAAACCACCTACCATTCCACTATTACCTGCTGAACTAAATGATATACCTACCGCAGATATTGCTCAGTCTAAAATGGTGATTGGCGACGGCCCTTTAATTGTACTTCCTCAACGCAATACAGTATTAGTGTTTAAAGTAGAAAAAGGCGATACTCTGTCTACTTTATTTAATAAAGCTGGCTTATCAGCTAACACTATGTATAAAGTGATAGAAAGCAGTAATGATGCTAAAAAATATTTTACTCGTATAAATATTGGTCAATCTTTTGAGTTCACTTTAAATGAAGCAGGTGACCTACTCTCTTTAGTGACTAAACCTAACCTATTAAATACCTATAGTTTGACTAAACAAGATAATGGTTATGTGTTTGATCATAATGCAATCGAACCTACTTATAAGCAAGTGTATGCATATGGCATTATCACTAGCTCACTATTTGCTGCTGCTGATAAAGCACAAGTTCCTCATAGCATGATTTTAGAAATAGCCAATGCCTTTGGTTATGACATCGATTTCGCCTTAGATCTACGTCAAGGCGATGAATTTGAAGCAATTTTCGAGCAAAAGCTAGTAAATGGTAAAATGGTTGGTACAGGTAATTTATTGGCAGCACGCTTTATCAATCGTGGAAAAGAATACACAGCTATTCGTTATACCAATAAAAAAGGTATTGCCGCTTATTATCGTGCGGATGCTACCAGTATGCGTCGTGCATTTATACGTACCCCTGTTGATTTTACCCGTATTAGCTCCAAATTTACCATGGGACGTTATCACCCTGTATTAAACAAAATCCGCGCTCACAAAGGGGTAGATTATGCAGCACCAACAGGTACAGCTATTCGAGCCTCTGGTGATGGTCGTATTGTTGAGCGTGGCTGGAAAGGCGGCTATGGTAATGCCATTGTTATCCAACACGGTAAAACTTACAGTACACTTTATGGCCATATGAGTCGTTTCGCGCCTGACCTAAAAGTAGGTAGTCATGTGAAACAAAGTCAAACGATTGGTTATGTGGGTATGACAGGACTAGCAACAGGCCCCCATTTACATTATGAATTCCGCGTTAATGGTAAACATGTTGACCCATTGAGTGTAAAACTACCAATGGCTGATCCATTACCTGAAAAAGAAAAGGCTCGCTTTCTTGCACTTAGCCAACCATTAATGGCTGAAATGCGTAAAAAGAAAACTGTCTTATTAGCCAAAGCACAAACCACAGATCATTCTCAGACTTCATCTGAGTAATTTATGGCTTATTACATAGGAATAATGTCTGGTACTAGTTTAGATGGACTGGACATTGTTGTTATCGATCAACAGCCCCATTTACCTAGCCAACTTATTGCCAGTCATTATATCGCCATGCCTAAGCAGTTACGTGATGAATTGCTTACCTTATGCAGTAGTGGTAATGATGAATTAGCCAAAGCTGCCATGGCTGAACAACAATGGGCACAGCTAGCAGCTCAAGGAATTAAGCATTTATTAGCGCAACAGCAACTAACCTGTGATGATATTGTGGCAATTGGTAGCCATGGGCAAACGGTTAGACATGAGCCTGAGTGTGGTTTTACTATACAAATTAGCAATGGCGCTCTACTAACCGAACTGACCAATATTACTGTAGTAACAGACTTCCGTAGACGAGATGTTGCAGCAGGCGGACAAGGTGCTCCACTAGTACCAGCCTTTCATGAAGCACTATTTAAAGATGATAACAAACAACGTGCTATTCTAAATGTTGGTGGCTTTAGTAATTTAAGCTTATTATCACCCAAGCAAACGACTCATGGGTTTGATTGTGGCCCTGGTAATGTTTTATTGGACACTTGGATTGCTTATAAGCTTAATAAAAACTATGATGATAAAGGCGCTTGGGCAGCTAGTGCAAAACCCAATCAGGCACTTCTTGAATTATTTTTAGCTGATAATTTTTTTAGCAAAACAGGTCCTAAGAGTACAGGCCGTGAACTGTTTAACTTTGATTGGTTAAATCATAAATTAACGGAGTTTAACCAACCTATAGCAGATGAAGTGATTCAATCTACCTTATTAGAACTAACGGTACAAAGCATTGTACAATCACTTAAACAAGCACAACCCCAGACTGATGAGTTAATTGTTTGTGGTGGAGGTGCTTTTAACCATGAGTTACTCAACCGCTTACAGCATAATCTTAGCAACACAAAAGTACAAACCACTCAGGATTATGGCATTCCCCCAGAATGGATCGAAGCAATGGCCTTTGCTTGGCTTGCCTATTGTTGCCTAGAGAAAATCCCTGCTAATCGGCCTGCGGTTACAGGCGCTAAAGGTTTAAGAATTTTAGGCGCTATTTATCCCACATAGCTAGTATAATAATTAACAACTTTCACCTCTATAAAATCGTTATGATTAAAACCTTAGCTATAGCCAATTTCCGTTCTATCAATAATTTAGTTTTACCTCTATCACAACTTAATGTGATAACAGGTGCCAATGGCTGTGGTAAATCAAATCTCTATAAAGCCTTACGCTTATTAGCAGAAACTGCGCAAGGTAATGTAATCAGCGCTATCGCCAAAGAAGGTGGTTTGGAATCTGTTTTATGGGCAGGACCAGAAAAAATTACTGGCGCTATGCAAAGAGGCGAAGTGCCTATCCAAGGTACTAGACGACAAAAATCGATAAGGCTACATCTAGGTTTTACTGATGATGAATTAGGCTATGCAATTAGCCTTGGTTTGCCAGAAAATGGCTTAACTGCTTTTTGCAATGATCCTGAAATCAAGAACGAAACCATATGGGCTGGAGATTGGTATAAACCCAATAGTGTTTTAGTTGAACGAAAAGGCCCCCTTATCCAAGTAAAACAAGGTCGTAAAGCACAAGCAATTACCCAACATACGCCTAGTTATGAAGGATTATTTGGACAAATTGCATTACGTGATGATTGCCCTGAGGTATTTCGTTTAAGAGAAATCATTAGAAACTGGCGCTTTTACGACTACTTTCGCACAGATCAGGATGCACCTGCAAGAAAGCCTCAATTAGGAACTCGAACACCTGTACTGCATCATGATGGACATGATTTAGCAGCAGCCTTACAAACTATTCAAGAAGTAGGAGATGCTGAATTACTTGCGCAAACCATTTCTGATGCTTTTCCTGAATCCTCTCTGATTATTAGAAAGGATGAATTTTTTACGGTTATGCTGCAACAGCAAGGTATTTTACGCCCTCTTGTGGCACAAGAATTATCAGATGGTACTTTACGTTATTTACTATTAACTGCTGCACTATTAACCCCTCGGCCACCTTCATTAATGGTTCTGAATGAACCAGAAAATAGTTTGCATACTGATTTATTACCAGCTTTGGCAAGATTAATTATCAATGCCTGTAAGCATTCACAACTCTGGATTATCAGCCACTCAAAAAGACTAATTAACGCTTTAGAACAACAAACTGATTGCAATACCATAGAGTTAGAGAAGCTATTGGGACAAACTACTATTAAAGGTCAAAAAACATTAGAAACCCCTGCTTGGTATTGGCCTAGTTAGAATATTATTTTTCTGTATCACTTCCCCACTATAAAACCACAATAATTTTATATTTCATGTTGCATAAAAACATTTTACATGTAAAATAACATGTAATTAAATTATATAAAAACCAGAACCTTTTTGCACCCTGTTAATAAACCAATTAACAGGGATTTTTTTAATAAAAAAAGGCACTATTACACCTTCAAACGGCATACTATTTAAAGGGTATGATTGCTTAAAAAGTTTAAACTGACACTTAGAAGAGATAGAGTAGTATACATATACTACTCATTAATGATTTATTTCTTTCTTGGAATACCTAATTTCTGACGACGTTCCCACAAACATTTGCGACTAACACCTAATTTACGCGCCAACTCTGTTTCAGTCATTTTATCTTGATTTTCTAATACAAAACGTTGGAAATAGTCTTCTAAAGATAAGCCTTCTTTAGGGTCTTTATTATTGATGGCACTTTCATGAGGTTTTTTAAAGATATTGGTTAGCTCATCTTCACCCAAGCTCGCTAAACCATAAACCTCAGGTTCTAAACCTAAATTGTCAATAGTAATATTATTACTCTCACAAAGAATAACTGCACGCTCTACAGCATTCTCAAGTTCACGCACATTACCAGGCCAATTATAAGTTAGAATAGCTTGTTCTGCTTCGGGGGTAAACACAAGATCGGTTTTACCCATTGCTTTCATTTGTCGCTCTAAGAAACTTTGAGCGATTTTTAAAATATCTTTACCACGATCACGCAAGGCAGGTAATTGTAGGCTAATAACATTCAATCGATAAAATAAATCACTACGGAACTCGCCTGTGGCGGCTAAAGTTTTTAAATCTCGATGGGTTGCTGCAATTAATCTAACATCAACTTTTTGCGAAGTGACGGAGCCAACTCTTCTAATCTCCCCTTCTTGCAAAACTCTAAGCAACCTTGCTTGTGCTTCAAGGGGTAATTCACCAATTTCATCAAGAAATAATGTGCCGCCATTTGCAGCTTCTATCAAACCAGTTCTACTACTGGTCGCACCTGTAAAGGCACCTTTTTCATGGCCGAAAAGTTCTGATTCTATTAATGTCTCAGGAATAGCAGCACAGTTTACTGAAATCAAAGGGGCTTTAAAACGTGGTGATTGTTCATGAAGAGTACGTGCAACCAGTTCTTTACCTGTACCCGACTCACCTAAAATAAGCACAGTGGAGTTAGTTGGCGCAACTTTTTCTATTTTTTCAAATAGTTTTTGCATGAGAGGGCTAGAGCCTATTATATCTGTCCCTTTAGCATTACTTTTTGCTTTAGCGTTAGCTTCTCGTTTACCTTCAACAGGCTTGTCTGTAGTTAGTTGTTTTTTACTCAATGATTCCGCTACAGCGCGTAACATATCGTCATGATCAAACGGCTTAGCGATATACTCCACTGCCCCCATTTTCATGGAGTCAATAGCAGAACGCAAACTCGCATAGCTGGTCATAATCAATACTGGCACGCCTTGTGCCAAATTAATCATATCAGTACCAGGTGCACCTGGTAAACGCAGATCAGTAATCACTAAATCAAAACTAGTAATCTTATAGTTCTCTTGTGCTTCTGCCACAGAACCAGCTTCGCTCACCTGATATTGATGACGTTCTAATAAACGCTTTAAAGAGGTGCGTATAATTACTTCATCTTCTACAAGTAGTATATGTGACATAGAAATTCCACAACTTTTATTACTGACTCTTAATCTTATAACTATACCATAGTATGGTCAGTATATTTAGGTAATATTATAGAAAAACGTGTTCCCTTTTTTGTATCTAAATTTACAGGGCTCTTGATGGTAATTTTGCCATGATGATCTTCGATAATCGAATAGACTAACGATAACCCAAGCCCTGTTCCTACCCCTGGTTCTTTGGTGGTAAAAAAGGGTTCAAACACTCGATCCCTAATATCCTCTGTAATGCCTTCTCCCTCGTCTTCAATCCACAGCTCTATGGTGTGTTCATGCTCGAAACTTGAGATAGTGATAATGCCATTTTCTATGGAAGCATCCCTTGCATTATCTAACAGGTTAATAAGCACTTGCGTTAACCGTTGCGAGTTACCTAACACTTGATGTTGAGGGTTACAGAAATTACTAAACTGTACATCTTTTTTCTCTTTATTAAGCACTAATAAATGGATGGTCTCTTGGATAATCTCATGCAGTGAAACAGGCGCACTTGCTTGGATTTGCCCGCCAGCATGGGCAAAATTCATTAATGAATGCACAATACGAGAAATACGTTTAGTTTGCTCAATTATTTGTGATGACATTTCTGTCACCTCTTTATTATCAGCCCACTCATCCCGCATAATTTGTGCTAAACAAGCAATACCAGTTACAGGGTTACCAATCTCATGAGCCACCCCAGCCGCCAGCCGACCGATAGAAGCCAAACGTTCAGAATGGATAAGTTGATCTTCTAATAAATAAGTATCTGTAATATCCTCAACCAGAATAACCATACCGCCACTATTAATTAAAATAGTGTCGCTAATGGTAGCTTTATGCAAATTATACCAGCGACTATGTCCATTAATATCAACACGTTGTTTGTAAAGATGATCTCCTGTAGACTCCATACAATTTATTAATAGTTCACGCCAAGCACCGCTAATAAAATGTAGATTTGCCCCCACGATATTATCTGCGGTTAATCCTGTTAATTCTTCCATGGCTCGATTCCACAGCAAAATATCCTGACTTCTGGAAACAGAGCACACACCAATAGGCAGTGTTTGTAAGGTTAAGCGATGGTAACGACGCAATGAATCTAATTCAGCAGCTAATCCTGTTAAGCGTGTTTCATAGCTTTCCAAATGGCTTTCCATAAAGTAAATATCTTCATTTTGAGCAATTAACTGCTCTGACTCATAGCTTAAAAATTTATCAACGATTTGCTGTGAAAGATGAGGCCCCATTAATCCTGAAAGATTAACTTCTATCTGTTCTCTTAGTCGACGTAGCGCATAAGAACGTTGCTCATCAATCGTAAACCCTAAATCATCCAATGCCCTCTCCACTTCTTTACGGGCTGTTTTATAACCCAGAGGCACCTCTAATGCTTTCACAAACTCTTGCGGAGAGCTTAATGTCATTTCTTTACGTTGCACGTACTGAGTTGTATTTACTGCACATAAATCAGCCGCATATTTTTCTTCTTCTGAACGTTTAGTGCATAAAGAGACTACAAAAAATATAGCAACATTAATTGATAATGAAATCATACTAGTGACATGCCAATCACTAGCGCCTAATAACTTAAAGCGACCTATATAGGGAATAGAGATAGCGTCAATAGAAGTGATTAAGGGGACTAACATAATCACAAACCAACTTCCCATACCCGCTAGCAGCCCTGCAATAAAACCTTTTTTATTACCCAATTTCCAATAGAGCAACACCAATACACCTGGGAAGAATTGTAAGGTTGCTATAAAAGCCGTTATCCCAATTTCATTGTTGGTATAATCTGCTTGGATTAATAAATAAAAAATATAGCCTAATAAAATGATAATAACAATCAAGGTTCGACGAAGCCATTTTAACCAACGATAAATATTCGTACTGCCTGAGGGTGTATACAAAGGTAAAACTAAATGGTTTAGCAACATCCCTGATAATGCAATAGTCGATACAATAATTAAGCCACTGCCTGCCGCTAATCCCCCAACATACGCCATAAGTGACAACCAATTATTATCATTATGCATCCCTATGCCTAAAATATAATACTCAGGATCAATCGATAAATTCTGGACAAGCCCACCCCACAGAATAAGAGGTACACAAAAAGCCATTGCTAATAAATAGAGAGGCGTTCCCCAACTAGCAAACATTAAGGCTTTGGGGGTAACGTTTTCTGTAAAGGTTAAATGGAACATATGGGGAGCTACAATGGTTGCAGCAAAGAATGAGAGTAATAAAGCGCGCCAAGGCCCTTCTTGTAAAGGTAGATGCAAACTCACTAAGGCTTCTTTATTTTCCATTAGCCATTGATTTAAGCCACTAAAACCACCAAAAATTCCATATACAACATAACCTGCGATAATTAAAAAAACCAATAACTTAACTACAGATTCAAACGCTACAGCCACCACCAAACCCACTCGTTTCTCACGAATAGATACCTGCCGTGATCCAAACAATACTGCAAAAATGATTAGCAATAGACAAAAAACAAAAGACACCAAAGGCGAAGTAGTCTGATGAGTTAAAATAGTCACTGATTGAGTAATGGCTTTAATTTGTAAAGCAATTAAAGGCAGCATGCCAACCAACATAAAGATACAGGTTAAAATACCTGCCCAATGACTGCGAAAGCGAAAAGCAAATAAGTCAGCCAAAGAAGAAAGTTGATAGTTTTGGGTCAATTTTAAAATAGGAAACAATAGTACAGGTACTAATAAAAAGGCGCCTGTAAAACCTAAACCAATAGCCAAATAGCCATAACCATAGTGCATTGCCAATGCGACTAAGCCATAAAAAGTTAGTGCACTGTTATAAATACCTAACGATAATATATAAATAATAGGATGGCTGATTAACTTGCCCGCTAATTTGCTATGTTCTGAAACCCAAGCAATACCAAATAATATTAATAAATAACTAACACTGATAACCGCAAGGTAGCTAACACTAAAGTTCGTCAACATCATGTTTTCCTTGCAATAACACAGTTGCAATAATAGTCACTAACCAAAAAAGATACGGCTTATACCAAACACTATCACCAGACACCCACCAATCTAAAATACTGGGTGAAAGCAAATAAATAATGACCATCAACAATAATACTAGCCGATAGATATACATAGTGCTGATTCCAAGGCGTCTTAATCGATTGTTTTACATACAGTAAAGTATGATTTCAGAATATTTCTAACAATTGTATAAAAATACAAATCATTGCATACTTCTACTATATAGGCAGAAAACAAATAAAGGAATAGTTATGTTATCAACAAACCAGAATGTGCCTTCACTTGAAGTAGGGGATATTGTCTTTACCTGTGTTGCTGCTTTTTTATTCCAAAGCATTTCAAAAGCCTCACTTTGTTGGAGCAACCATGTTGGCATTATTATAGGACATGATGGTAATGACTATTTAGTGGCAGAAAGCCGTGTGCCCATCTCGCAAACAACAACCTTGACCAAGTTTGTTAAACGTTCTCACCATAAACACTTTGCCATAAGACGCTTAACAACGCCTTTATCAGAACAACAGAAATTAGCTATCTGTAGTCAAGTGCCACAACGATTGAATATTCTGTACCATACGGGCTTTAAATTTGACTCAAAACTACAATTTTGCTCAAAGTTTGTTTATGAAATCTATAGAGACGCCCTACAACTTGAATTAGGTAAAATAGAAACCTTTGATGATTTATTAAAAACTAACCCTAATGCTAACTTAACCTTTTGGAAATTATGGTTCTTTGGTAAAATCCCATGGCAAAGAAAGACAGTAACACCTGCTAGTTTATGGTTTTGCCCTCAATTACACACTGTTTATGACAGCTCACCAGAAATCTCGCAGCGTTTTTATAAGGCTGCTAGTTAATTTCTCTGATAATAAAAAGCCTAGCATAAAGGCTTTTTATTAAGTTTTTGCAAAATTCCCTTGATATTTTGCTGATAATCTGGATAATTACACGACTATTTTTGCGGGTATGGCAATTATCCGCTAAATTTGAAGTATTGAGCCTAGCTTTACTTCAACAACGAATGATTAATTGCTTCCAAATCGCACTATATACCCCGACCCCACATAGTGTTAGAAATGGTGGCTATTACTTGTAAAACACATATTTTTTAATATCCGCCGCTTAATATATGCGGTCTTGAGGCTATAAAGAATGAAAACTTTTAGTGCAAAGCCAGAAACAGTTAAACGTGACTGGTTTGTTATTGACGCTGCAGGGCAAACATTGGGTCGTTTAGCGACTGAAATCGCATCACGCCTACGTGGCAAACATAAACCAGAATACACACCTCACGTTGATACTGGTGATTACATCGTTGTTATCAATGCTGAACAAGTTAAAGTAACTGGTAACAAAACAACTGATAAAAAATATTATTCTCACTCTGGTTTCCCAGGTGGAATTAAAGAAATCAGTTTTGATAAATTAGTTATCAGAGCGCCTGAGCGTATTATTGAAACAGCTGTTAAAGGTATGCTTCCTAAAAATCCATTAGGTCGAGCTATGTATCGTAAGCTGAAAGTGTATAAGGGTACTGAACATCCTCATACCGCTCAACAACCACAAGAATTGAAAATTTAATAGGCAGGATTGATTATGTCAGCTCAAAATTACGGTACAGGTCGTCGCAAAACTGCCGTTGCACGTGTATTCTTACGCAAAGGCACTGGTAAAATCTCTATCAACAATCGTGACCTTGATAACTTCTTTGGTCGTGAAACTGCTCGCATGGTAGTTCGTCAACCATTAGAATTAACTGAAAACACTGAAAACTTCGATCTATTCATCACTGTTATTGGTGGTGGTGTTAGTGGTCAAGCAGGTGCTATTCGTCACGGTATTACTCGCGCATTAATCGAATATGATGAAACTTTACGTAGTGCTTTACGTAAAGCGGGTTATGTTACTCGTGATGCTCGTGAAGTTGAACGTAAGAAAGTGGGTCTACGTAAAGCACGTAAACGTCCACAATACTCAAAACGTTAATCAGTTTTGCAGTTTACAAAAAAGCACCTTATACAGGTGCTTTTTTTATTGCCAGTATTATTCTTTATATCCTGTTAGTTTATTTTATGTAGACCTTTTCTACTTATTGCTATTATTTATTAATACCAATGAACCATATTACCTAACATACCCTATATGCTACTTTAAGAAAATAGATTAATGAGAAGGTAATGAAAATGAAACTTAATAGAGAACTGCAAGATTTTGCTGAAAAATTTCTAGGAAGAGCTCTAAAAAAAGAAGAGATCGAACAGCTTACAAAATTTAATCACCTATCAGTCCCCTCAGAAGATGAAATATCTCATAGAGAAATGTTAGTAGGTGTACCCAACATACATAATTTAATCACAATACTTAAGGCCTTTCAGTAATCTAATTGCTTTGACTACTTGTTCCTAAGGTTTCATCAGTTAGTTTTTTCCATTCTGACTTAACCGATTTTGGAATTAAATAATATCCAATTCCTAAAATAATAAACCAAATAGGACTTGCAATTAATGCTTGGCGAGTATCTTCTCTAAACGCTAAAGCTGCTAATAAAAAGACCATAAAGGCCAAACAGGCATAGCACATAAATAAGCCTCCTGGCATTTTATAAGTTGATCTTAAATGCAATTCGGGACGTTTCTTACGATAAGCAATATAAGAGAAAATAATAAGTGTCCACACAAAAATAAATAAGATAGTGGATAAAGTAGTCACTAAAGTAAATGCATGGATAATATTTTGATTATTAAAATACAATAAAATAGCACCTGGCAATAAACAAGCACAGGAGAATAATAAGCCTTTAGCTGGTACTGACGATTTTGATAACCGAGCAAAAGCGCGTGGTGCTTTGCGGGTTAATGCCAAGCCAAATAACATACGACTGGTTGAAAAAATACCACTATTAGCGGAAGAGGCAGCAGACGTTAACACTACAAAATAGATGACTGCTGCTGCCGCTGGAATACCAGCAAAGGTAAATAAGGTAATAAACGGACTCTTATCAGGGGCGATACTACGCCAAGGCATTACAGACATAATCACGGCTAAAGCCAATACATAGAACAGGATAATCCGAATAGGAATAGCATTAATTGCACGTGGTAAAGTTTTGGTTGGATTATTTGCTTCTGCGGCAGCAGTTCCCACTAATTCAACACCTACAAAAGCAAATGCTGCTATTTGGAAACCTGCTATAAACCCCCAACCACCTGTGGGAAAAAAGCCACCATCATTCCAGATATTGGATAGAGAAGTTACAGTACCTGAGGGCGTATTAAAACCATAAATAATAAACCCAAACCCTACAAAAATCAGTGCAACAATAGCTACTATCTTTACAATAGCAAACCAGAATTCCATTTCACCAAATAACTTAACAGTTAATAAATTTAATGCTAGAAACAATAAAATACATAATATTGCAGGAACCCATGGGGCAAGAGCAGGGGCAAAATACTCCACATAGCCAGCAATCGCAATTAAATCGGCAATACCTGTTACTATCCAACAGAACCAATAAGTCCAACCAATATAAAAACCTGCCATAGGGCCTAATAAGTCGGTGGTAAAATCAATAAAAGATTTATAGTTTAAGTTAGATAGTAATAATTCTCCCATTGCGCGCATCACAAAAAATAACATTACGCCAATGATGATATAGACTAATAGAATAGATGGGCCAGCTAAGCTAATGGTTTTGCCTGAACCCATAAACAAGCCAGTACCAATTGCACCACCAATGGCTATTAATTGAATATGTCTATTCCTTAGATGGCGATTTAAGGTTTCATTATCATTGCTTTGTTGCTGGGTATTCACAGTAAACAGCCTATAGCTAATTCAAAAAGTGGACACATAATACTACAAAAACATAAATTTATTTTATAGAACATTTATCTTATTACTATGTTCTACTCTGTGATTATAAAAATAGGTTATTTATCAGTAAACATGCCATATGTTATGACAAACTACAAACTGTAATAATGGCTGTTAATATCTAACCTAAAGACAACAAGAGAGATTATTAATATCTTTTCTTATTGAGCGTTTTAAAAATTATATCGATAACCTAGATTTAACTGTTTTTGATCAAATCTATTACCTATAGCATAGTTTATATCCACATAAATATTATGTGCTTTATTAATATTAGCAGAAATACCTATTCCATTATCTAACCACTCACCTCGGAAACTATGCTTTTCTTTACTGCCATTTAAACGATAGCTGGTATTGCCACTGAATTCACGTACATAACCTGTTTTAAAATAAACATCAATCGGATTATTTCCTTGGATTTGATAACCAATTAGTGCACCTGTACGTCCTAATACAGAATCATAAGTATCTAATTTTATTTTTAAACCATTACTAGCCTTAACTGTATCGCCACCTTGTATGGCTAGTGTTAGCTGTGCCTGTGGTTCAATATAAACGCCTGCTTGCTGTGCACTAAGCCAAAAACGCTTACCTACCTCAATGGAACCACTCACACCTTGAGTTCTTCCTTTACCTTTTACTGAGTCACCAGCAGTATCTTTAACATTGAATTGGTTATGAATATTATTATATTTCAATAAGCCATCAATATATATTCCATTATTATGAAGATAGGTCGTATAAAAACCTAAGCTATAATTCTTAGCTGTACCATCCCCTGCTTTATAATTAGGATTACCTTGGGTAACACCAACCATTGTTCCCAACAATAAATTACCTGATGCAAGCTCAATATTTTTATCAATACCTAGCTGGGTTCCCCAATAAGACATATCAAATCCTGATAAATTAGAACCAGCAAAAGAGGACAGTTTTCCACCAAATGATCTCATCCACAAACCGTCAGTAACTTTATCAGCAGTAGCTAATCTTAAATTACCTAAGCGTTGTAATAACGTTTGATTATCTATGTAATTTAGTAAATAGCTAGTGTTTAAAAAACTAACTCCTGCCAAAGCAGAAGAACTTTGTACACCTCTAGCACCATATAATTCCCAATCCGTTCCATTACTAGCTTTTCTGAGGTCATAGAGATAACCGCCTGCCTCAACACGGTTGGTTAAACTAAACCTTCCCTTGCCATCACTGGTCTCAACAACTGTTAATGTTTCATTACCATCAGTGGCTGCAGCTCCTTGATTAGTTATGTTCAGACGATGACTGCCTGCTGTTTGACCTGTAACCTTAACTAAATCACCCTGCGCCGTAGCTATATCAGTTTTCATACTAAATGTACCATTACCTGACAACTGCTGAGTAGTAAGGGTGGTAAAAGCTGAATTCACAAAATTAACCTGAGAGTTACTCAAAGCAAGCAGTGTAGTACTAGAATTATTTGTCATATTCCATACACTACTTGTCATATCTAGGTTAATGGTACCTGTGTTAATATCATAGATGTTAGCTTTGCCTGTTAACTCAGAACCACTGTTCATTTTTAAATCAATTAAGTTATTGTTGCCAAATTGAGAAGTATATAAATTTCCCACTATTTTCATTTTACTGCCATTAGTGCCTGTTTTAATAGTGCCTCCACTTGAAGCATATAACGTATCACTATTATTGCTGGCTGTTCCAATAATTTCAGTATTACCTGAAAAAACAACACTTCCTTCAGAAGCACTCACTACCTTACCTTTACCATGCAAAGTAACATCGGTTGCATTGATTACACCATTAGTACTTGCTGCCATTACTGTAGCAGAACTACTAGCAGAAACAGCTGTTACTCTATTTATGGTCATTGTACCCTCAGTAATATTCAATGCTGCATTGGTAGCGGAAATATTTACATCAGTTAAATTAATTGTATGATTATAGTTAGAAGGTTTTGGTGTAACACTTCCAACGACGATACCCCTATCATCGGAGATAACAGTGCCACCTATCATGGTAAAAGAGCCATTGTATACTACCACTCCAGAGGCGGTATTCCCTTTGGATATAATAGAAAGGTCTTGAGCAATAACAGTGCCATTATTAATACTAATACCATATCCACCTTTTGCACTGGTAATATTAATTTCTGAGCCCACACCTAAATCAACTATTTGGTCTGCATTATCTCTTACATTTACTCCAATAACTGTGTAAATGCCAGAACCAGTAGAGGTTATATCAATGGTTACTTGATCTGCTTTAAAGGAAGATTTATTGGAAACTGATACACCATAAGTTGTATCATCACAGTCAATAGTAATTTTATTGTTTCCAGTTAAGTTCACATCCGCGCTATTTAGTATTAGACCTGTTGCTGAATATTTACTACTCGCTTCTATATTAATATTACTAGCTGATAAATTACTATTTTTTAGATTGATAGCATACACATGATCTCCCTCTACCCTGAGGTGACCACCATCTCCTAAATCGATTAATGGTTTTGCAGAAGTACTCTGGCCATTAATATTAATAACAGAAGCAGTGTATCTGTCAGCACTTGTTCCTGTATTATTATTAATTACCTGCATATTTAGAGGATCAGCATTGAGTTCTACTTTGCTAGAACCGCTATAATAAATACCATATAATGTTTTAGTATCAGCCTCTGCGCTAATATTATGCTGGCTGCCATCTAAAGAAAGATTTTGATTAGGCTGCAACTGATAACCATACTTAATTTCTTGTGCCAGTAAATTATAATTATAAGCTATACCAAGTAAGGTAATAACGGAAAACTTCTTTAACATATTGTAGAACTCAAAACTATTAACTCTTATTGCCAATTCGATATGAATCAATAACATACGATGAATGCAGGTAATCCATATATTTATTAGTTATATTAATGGAAAAACCAAGATTAGACTAACGTATTATTTCACTAATAGTAAATCAAGCCATAAATGCATATATGAATTCTTACTGAATAATATAATGCTAATTTTTAATTATTTGAGCAGCTTTTAGAATGTTTAAAAACGTGTCAAATTAATCTAAGTAAACCCTCAATAATTTATTATGCTACGGTTTACAACTATTTTTAAATTTCATTTAAAGTTCTAAATATATCAATAGCTTATTTTCTTGATACAAATTAAGTCTATAAAACGACATTTTTTTTACATTTTTTGTTGTATATAGACACGCAATAAGCTATTTATAAGCATTAGCTAACTAACAAAAATCATTAAATAGGTTTACAAATTTATGCAACAAACCCCATCTCATCTTGGCTTTCCCCCTGAAACCCTAGCTGTTTTTATTACACTAGCTGTGGTAGCACTACTAATAGATTTATTTGCTCATCGTAGTGACAAACCTATTGGTTTAAAAAGCGCTGCCATTTGGTCAGTTTTTTGGGTGCTTATTTCATTAGGTTTTGCGGGATACCTTTACATTCATCATAATGCAGAAGTTGCCACGCTGTTTATTACAGGTTATGCCTTAGAAAAAATACTTTCTGTGGATAATCTATTTGTCATTATGGCCATTTTTGCTTGGTTTAAAATTCCAGATATGTACCGCCATCGTATTCTCTACTTAGGTGTTATTGGTGCAATTATTTTTAGAGGTGTTTTTGTTGCTATTGGTACTGGTCTTTTAGCCTTAGGCCCTTGGGTTGAAATGGTGTTTGCAATTATCGTTGGTTGGACTGCGATTATGATGCTGAAAAGTAAAGATGATGAGGAAGAAATTAAAGACTATTCAGATCATTTAGCTAACCGTATTGTGCGTCGTATTTTTCCCGTTTTCCCTAAAATTGTAGGTCATAAATTTTTTCTTAGCAGCAGACAAGTATCAGAAGAATTATTAAAACCAGAAAACCACAATCTACGCATTAATGTTAAAAAAGGGGCGATCTATGCTACGCCGTTATTACTTTGTGTAGCAGTAGTTGAACTCTCTGATGTGATGTTTGCTTTTGATAGCGTGCCTGCCATTATTGCAGTGAGTCGTGAACCATTAATTGTTTATTCGGCTATGATGTTTGCTATCTTAGGTTTAAGAACGCTGTACTTTGTACTTGAAGCGTTACGAAAATATTTAGTGCATCTTGAAAAGGCAGTGGTATTCTTGCTATTTTTTATTGCCTTTAAATTAGGTTTTAATGCTATAAACCATATTTGGCATTTAGGCTATGAAATTAAACCAACTATTAGCTTATATGTAGTACTTGTAGTATTAACCTTAGGTATTTTAGCTAGCTTTATCTTTCCAGAGAAAAAAGAACAAGACAAAGAGTAATCTCTATAAAAAATTAAGCCCCTGTTAGTTAGGGGCTTAATTTTTAACGACAAGCAATCTTCCTATCAGCTATTAATTAACTTTATCTTTAGTACCAATATTGAAGATTTGCGCAATAATTCCCATTGTTACAATGACTGCTGCTAATAGTAATGTGTAAACTACTTCATAGAAATAAGTACCTTCATACACCATCACGATAAATGCACCAATAATAAACACAATAACGGCATAGGTAAGCCATGGGAAGAACCATACTTTCAACTTAATTTCTCTACCTTCCGCTTCTAATTTACGACGCATCCGTAATTGTGAACAAGCCACCACTAGATAAACCAATAGTGCAATAGTACCCGTTGCTTGCATTAATACATCATAAACATCCATTAAATGGAAGGCTGCAAAGAAAATAGCTACGAATGCAAAGAAACTAGAGATTAATACGCCCACCCAAGGTGTCCCCGTTTTATTGCCAGTAATCTGCATAATACTGTGAGCATCACCGCGTTTTGATAAAGAGAATAACATACGTGATGCTGTATATAATGCTGAGTTAAAACAGCTACATACAGAGGTTAATACGATAAAATTAACAATAAAGCCCGTATAAGGAATACCTAATGCATCTAAAGTAACACGGTAAGAACCCCAAGTAGGATCTCCTAAACGTGGATCATTCCAAGGCACTAAAGCCACTACAATAAAGATTGAGCCCACATAGAATAAACAAATCCGCCATACTACTGATTTAGTGGTTTTAATAATTTCTTTACTAGGGTTAGCAGATTCTGCTGCCGCTACCGTTACAATTTCAGCCCCTAAGAAAGCAAACATTACACCCAGTAAAGCAACAATAACTGCTTGCCCCCCATTTGGCATAAAGCCGCCTGTAGAAGTGAGGTGAGAAATACCACCTGTTGTTCCCCAAGGCCATAAGTGAACGATTGCCAAACAGCCAATAATAATAAATATAATTATCGCAACAACCTTAATTAATGCAAACCAGAACTCAAACTCACCATAACTGCGGACGTTCATAAAGTTAACAATAATTAAGGCTATTGTAACGATTAGGGCAAAACCCCAAACAGGTACCATTGGGAACCAACTATTGAGAATAGTTCCTGCAACAAAAGCTTCCCAGCCCATTAATAAAGCCCAGAAATACCAATATAACCAACCAATGGTAAAACCTGCCCAACGACCAATAGCACGATCTGCATAAGTTGAGAAAGAACCTGTATCTGGTTGTGCTACAGCCATTTCACCTAACATTCTCATGGCTAAAATAACTAAGATACCACCACCGATATAGGCAAGAATAACAGCAGGGCCTGCCATTGCAATAGTTTTGCCAGATCCAACAAATAGAGCGGCACCAATAACACCCGCAATTGACATCATCGTAAGATGACGAGACTTTAGACCACCTTTTAGTTCTGTATTATGGCCTTTTTTATTTACACTTTTTGCTTCACTCAAAATTTGAACTCCTTTGACAAGTTATTCATTAGCCTATAAATATAGCCAAATAAATTCTAGAGACTAATAGAACTTATTAAGGATGCTTAAATTGCAAATTCCATTCCACATTTTAATTTATATCCAAAAAATGACTATTTGTTATAAGCACCAATCAAACAACTTATAAAACGATAACACTGCTAGCCGCAGTAAAAACTATAATTTCTAAGGGTTTTACTGTATTTATTAATAATTGATCTAAACTATACAGATACTATTATTTTTAGTGTTATTAAAGAATTACATTTAGATAAATGTATACAACTTTAAGATAACCGTTTAAGGATAGCGCAAAATTCTCCCCAAGCATACCCCCTAAATAAGATTAATATTTTACTCATAGCAAATAATTATTTATATAATTATGTCTAATTGCAACGGGATGAATATAAGTATTAGATAAAATGAAATGGACTCTTAATCGTAAAAAGAAAATGATTTTTATTGCTGTTATTTTAATTTATTTTGTCACTGTATTAAGCATTATTCTATCAGGCTTAAAAGATAATTTATTTAAGACAGATCTAATTGTGGTACTGGGTACCAAGGTATCTCCTGAAGGAGTACCTAGTGCGGGGCTAGCTGCACGCTTAAATAAAGCCATTGAAATTTATCAACAGGGCTATGCACCTAATATCTTAGTCAGTGGTGGTACAGGCAAAGAGGGTTATGATGAATCAATCGCTATGGCTGACTTTTTAATCGCAAGGGGCATTCCAGCGAGTGCTATTGTTAAAGATGGACAAGGTAATAATACCCGAGCAACCGCAAGAAATACTTATCAGTATATGCAACAGCACCAATTAAATTCTGTGATTGTAATCTCTCAATACTATCATATAGCAAGAATTAAACTTGCTTTTAAACATGAAGGGATTAGACAAATTGGTTCTGGCTCTCCTGTCTATGGTTCATGGCGAGACTTCTATTCAGTTAGTAGAGAATTATTAGGCTATCCGATTTATTTTTTCAATATCAAATAGGCTATTACTTGATCACCATAGATAATGCTACTGTTAGATGTTTTCTTTAAAATCAAAATCTTAAATTATAAGATGAAAAAAAGAGTGGCTTGCTCAATAAATATAATTATATTCCCTAATATTAAAAACTGTTGTTTGTGCTATAAACGTGATGTACCAATTGTTATATGTTATACTTTGCCAAATTAATAACTAAACTTAATAAATATTGATGTAACTTACATTGGAGTCATCATGCCTATCCGCCCATACAAAGGTACAACACCTACTTTAGGAAAAGAAGTTTTTGTAGATGAAACAGCAATTATCATTGGCGATGTTGTACTAGGCGATCAATGTTCGGTATGGCCTTATGCGGTGATTCGTGGTGATGTACACACCATACGTGTTGGCGATCGTACTAATATTCAAGATGGTTGTGTGCTACATGTGTCTCATATCAATCTTGAGGTGAATAAAACAGGCAGTGGCCTTGTTATAGGCGAAGATGTTACTGTAGGCCACAAAGCTGTGTTACATGGTTGTACAATTGGTGATCGTGTGCTTATTGGGATTGGTAGTATTATTCTGGATAATGCGCAAATAGGCAATGATGTAATTATTGGTGCAGGTACAGTGGTTCCTCAAGGCAAACATTTGAATGGTGGCTATCTTTATGTAGGTAATCCTGCTAGACAACTACGCCCTTTAATTGAAAGTGAAAAAGAACTATTACGCTATGGTTCTGCACACTATGTAAAATTAAAAGATACTTACTAGCTATTAAACTTCGCCATAACGCTGGCGATTAGCTATCCAACGATTCAGTAATGGTTCTATATATTGTTTATGTTTAATTACTAATTGTTGTGTAGCTTCTCGAACATCAGGCAATAAATCACTATCCCGCATTAAATCTGCTACTTTAAATTGTAATAAGCCTGTTTGGCGTGTGCCTAATACTTCACCGGGCCCTCTGATTTCCAAATCTTTCTCTGCAATCACAAAGCCATCGTTAGTTTCTCGCATAATAGCTAAGCGTTCTTGAGCTACTCTAGATAAAGGTGGATGATAAAGTAATAAACAAAAACTTTCTGCACTACCGCGCCCTACTCGGCCACGTAACTGGTGTAATTGGGCTAATCCTAACCGCTCAGGGTTTTCAATAATCATTAGGCTTGCATTGGGCACATCAACTCCTACCTCTATTACCGTAGTAGCCACTAATAGTTGTAGTATGCCTGCTTTAAATTGCTGCATTAATTCTGCTTTTTCAGCGGGCCTCATACGGCCATGAATTAAACCCACTTTTAAGCCAGTTAATACTTCAGATAATTCAGCAAAAGTCGTTTCTGCTGCTTGGCAAGTTAGCTCTTCTGACTCTTCAATCAATGTACAAACCCAATAGGCTTGCTTACCTGCTAAACAGGCTTGTCTTACACGTTCTATTACTTCTGCCCTTCGGCTATCAGCTATTACCACTGTAGCAACAGGAGTACGCCCAGGTGGTAATTCGTCTAAAACCGATGTATCTAAATCAGCATACATGCTCATGGCTAGCGTTCGAGGAATGGGGGTGGCTGTCATAATCAATTGATGAGGAAGTAAACCAGCTTCACTCCCTTTATCTCTTAACGCTAATCGTTGCTCCACGCCAAACCTATGTTGCTCATCAATAATAATTAAAGCTAGATTTTTAAAAGACACTTCTGCTTGAAATAAAGCATGGGTTCCTACTATCATTGGACAGCCCTCTGCAATACTTTGCAAGGCTACTTGCCGAGCTTTCCCCTTAAGCTTGCCTGCCAACCATTGTACTTGAATGCCTAAAGGTTCAAACCAACGCTGAAACGTTAAAAAATGTTGTTCTGCTAAAATCTCTGTGGGTGCCATTAAAGCCACTTGATAACCTGCTTCTAAAGCCTGTAAAGCTGCCAATGCAGCCACCACTGTTTTACCTGCACCTACATCACCTTGTACCAAACGTAACATAGGTACTGGCTGACCAAGGTCATAATTAATTTCTTGTACAACACGCTGTTGTGCATTAGTTGGCTGAAAAGGTAATTGCTGTAAATAAGCAGCTACTAATTGCTTTGATAGTGGTAAAGCAGGAGCTAGTTGTTGACGAATCTGCTCTCTTAAACGTTGTAGTGATAATTGATGTGTCAGTAGCTCCTCAAATACTAAACGTTCTTGTGCCCAATGCTTACCTTCTAGCAATAGTTGATTATCTGCATCGGGTGGAGGATGGTGCAAATAACGCACAGCTTCTAATAAACTACCTAACTGATACTTTTCAATAAGATCAGCTGGTAAATAATCAGGTAAACTATGGCTAGTTAATAATTGTAGAGCTTGCTCTACTAACTGCCTTAATCGCTGTTGGGTTAATCCTTCTGTCATGGGGTAAATGGGGGTTAATGTTTGTTCAACAGGCATTACTTTATCAACAGCAATTATTCTATATTCTGGATGATAAATTTCTAATCCAGAGGCGCCTGCACGAACATCCCCAAAACAGCGCACACGCGCACCATTTTGGAACGAGTTTTTTTGACTTTGATTAAAGTAATAAAACCTTAAACCAATACTGCCACTACTATCCCGTAACTTTACCAATAAACTTCGACGACGCCCCATTAGTACCGCAGAAGAGACAACTGTGCCTTCAATCACCGCATCTTGCCCAGCAAATAAACAACCAATAGGGGTAATTCGGGTTCTATCTTGATAACGTATAGGTAAGTGAAACAAGAGATCTTGAATTGTTATAATAGAAAGCTTGGCTAACTTTTCAGCTAACGCACTGCCTACTCCCTTTAAATGGGTA
The DNA here is from genome assembly GCF_016653615.1 of Entomomonas asaccharolytica. Classification (NCBI taxonomy): domain Bacteria; kingdom Pseudomonadati; phylum Pseudomonadota; class Gammaproteobacteria; order Pseudomonadales; family Pseudomonadaceae; genus Entomomonas; species Entomomonas asaccharolytica. Next base: position 2,824,268 of record NZ_CP067393.1, read on the forward strand.
ATAGGTGTATGGTCTAAACTGGCCATACCTGATGGTTAGATAATTACTGATGCACTGCGTTTGATGGCATCTACTAAAACGTCAATTGCTTTAGGTCTAGGGAAACTCATTCGCCAAGCAATTGCTACCGTTCGAGTAGGAACAGGAGCTGCAAAAGGTCTTACTTCAACAACACCTTCAGCATAATAAGGACTATGTATAGCAGAGTGAGGTAACACAGAAATACCTAAACCAGAAGCCACCATATGACGGATAGTTTCTAAGGAAGTAGACTCAACCTCGGTATATTCATCTTCTGTCCCACCTTCTTTAGTGGTTGGGCAGGCTTCTAAAACTTGATCCCTAAAACAATGCCCTTCGCCTAATAACAGCAGGGTTTTACCTGACAACTCATCGGGCTTAATTTCTTTACGTTTTGTCCATGGATGATTGGCTGGTAATAAGACATCAAAGTGTTCTTCATATAAAGGTTTAGCTACTATATCCACATCACTAAAAGGCAATGCAACAATAATAGCGTCCAAATCACCTGAACGTAATTTTTCTTTTAAAATATGAGTAAAGTTTTCTTCAATATACAGTGGCATATTGGGAGCAACTTTATGCAGTTCAGGAATTAGATGTGGAAATAGATAAGGGCCGATTGTATAAATAGCACCTACGCGAAGAGGTGCAGCAAGCTGATCTTTACCTACCTGCGCTAACTCACGAATAACCTGTGTTTGCTCCAATACTTTTTTAGCTTGTTCTACAATGGTTTCGCCTACTGGTGTTAAACGAACAGAGTTTTTACTCCGTTCGAAAATATAAACACCCAACTCCTTTTCAATTTTTTTAACACCCACAGATAACGTTGGTTGACTTACATGACAACGATCAGCCGCTTTACCAAAATGCTTTTCTTGTGCCAAAATCACAATATAACGAAGTTCTGTGAGAGTCATAATTTAATCCTTCTATGCTGAGGGTGACTATCCTAAAACTAAAATAGCATCCATTTCTACTAATGAATCTTTAGGTAATGCATTAATGCCAATTGCTGCACGAGCAGGATAAGGCTCTGCAAAATAACGCCCCATTACTTCATTTACCTTAGCAAAATTAGCAAGGTCTGTTAAATAAATATTTAATTTAACAATATCTTTTAAACCACCACCTGCTGCTTCTGCAACAGATTTTAAATTTTCAAATACCTGTACCGTTTGTGCTTCAAAACCACCTTCAACTAATTGCATAGTGGCTGGGTTTAGAGGGATTTGTCCTGATAAATAGACAGTATCACCTGCTTTAATAGCTTGTGAATAAGTACCAATTGCTGCAGGTGCTTTTTCAGTGTTAATCACTTCTTTTTTCATGAAGTAAACTCCTAATAATCTATTAGTGTCCTGTTCTTGCGATTTTTATAATACCATTAATAAGTCGTAACTTCTTAATCACTTTGGATAAGTGAATTCGATTATGTACCGTAACTACCATATTCACGATACAGGTTCTGCCGTCACGTTCATCTACTGCAATCTTTTCTATATTAGCATCCGCTAAATTGACCGCTTCAGCTAGTGACGCAATTAAACCGCGCTGTTGCTCCAACTCTACATTTAATTGGACTTCAAACTCACCTTTGATGTCTTTAGCCCACTGCAAAGGAACACATTTATCAGTATTGGAAATATCAGCTACTCGCTTACAATTCTCAATGTGAACAACAATACCTTTACCTGTAGATAGGTGACCAATAATGGGATCGCGAGGGATAGGATAACAGCATTTGGCATAAGTAATCACTAAACCTTCTGTACCATGTATTTCTAAAGGTTTCTTACCAATAGATGATCTGTCTAATCCTTTAACTAACTGTTGTGCCACAATATAGGCAACACGATTACCTAAACCAATTTCTTCGAATAATGCTTCAGGTGTCGCTAATTTATATTCTTTTAGTACTGCCTCTAATTGTTCAGGAGGTATTTTATCCAAGTATGAATCAACACTTGCTAACTCTTTATTCAGTAAGTTCTCACCCAATGTAATAGACTCTAACTGTTTTTGTTGTTTTAGTGCGTGTCTAATATTTGTTCTGGCTCTGCCTGTTGCTACAAAATTTAACCATGCTGGATTGGGTCTAGCATTAGGAGAACAAACAACTTCGACGGTAGAACCGCTTTCTAATACTTGTGATAATGGTGCTAAATGACGATCTATCCGACAAGCAATGCAAGTATTACCTACATCGGTATGGACAGCATAAGCAAAATCAACCGCTGTAGAGCCTTTTACCAGCTCCATAATACGTCCTTTAGGCGTAAAAACATACACTTCATCAGGAAATAAGTCGGTTTTAACGTTCTCCACGAATTCTAAAGAACTACCTGCACGCTGTTGTAACTCTAATAAATTTTTTACCCAACGCTTAACACGTGATTGGTTTACTTCATCACTGCCCGATTTATACAACCAATGGGCGGCAATACCGTAACTGGCCATTTCATCCATTTCTTTAGTACGGATTTGGATTTCAATAGGAATTCCATTCATACCAAATAAAGAAGTATGTAATGATTGGTAGCCATTGGCTTTGGGTATAGCTATATAGTCTTTAAAACGGCCTGGCACAGGTTTAAAAAGGTTATGCATTGCACCCAATACGCGATAACACATATCAACGGAATCAACTACAATGCGGAAAGCATAAATATCCATAATTTCATTAAAGGATTTTTTCTTGTCCTTCATTTTCTTATAAATACTGTAAAAATGTTTTTCTCTACCGTTTACTTGGCCTTGTAAATTTTCTCTTTGTAAACAGGCTTCAATCGCGGTTTGAAATTTCGCAACTACTTCACGACGATGACCACTGACTTTTTGAACCGCTTTGTCAATTAAGGCAGCCCGCATGGGATACATCGCTTTAAAACTAAGATCTTCTAAGGAAACACGGACATCACGCATCCCCAATCGATTAGCAATGGGCGCGTAAATTTCTAAGGTTTCTTTTGCAATTCGACGACGTTTAGGAGGTGACATCACCTCTAAAGTGCGCATATTATGTAGGCGGTCAGCTAACTTAACAATAATAACGCGAATATCTCGCGCCATGGCCATAGCCATTTTTTGGAAGTTTTCAGCTTGGGCTTGTTCTTTACTATCAAAAGAGATTTGGGTTAGTTTGCTAACCCCATCCACAAGATCAGCAACCGACTCACCAAATTGTTCAGCTAATGCTTCTTTAGGAATACCTGTATCTTCAATAACATCATGTAACATTGCAGCCATCAGGCTTTGATGATCCATATGCATTTCAGCAAGAATTCTTGCAACGGCTAATGGATGTGTTACGTATTTTTCACCACTACGACGACGTTGCCCATCATGGGCTTGCGAAGCATAATAGTAAGCACGCCGAACACAGTTCACCTGTTCTGGTGTTAAGTATTCAGTGAGGCGATGAGCAAGGTCATCTATGGTTGGCACAAACCACCCCCTCGCTGATATGGCATGCAGCTACTAGGCGAGGCATAAATCAAATAAACTAACCTCTAAAGCTATCCATTTGTCCTTCGTCAAATGCTGTAAATAAAGGCTCTTCACGAACCATAGCCTCTTGTGCCACAAATTCTTTATCGATTAAACCTTCAGCAATTTCACGTAGAGCTACTACGGTTGGTTTATCATTATCCCAAGCAACTAGAGGCTCACGGCCACCGCTTGCTAATTGTCTAGCACGTTTGCCAGCTAGCATCACTAATTCAAAGCGATTTTCTACATTATCTAAACAATCTTCTACTGTTATACGAGCCATAATATTCCTCTAAAAATCATCAACTAACTATCAGCTATTGCGTCTGTAATCCGAATCTTTCAGTTTAAAAGTATCTATTGATTATGACAAGAGATCTTTTAGTAAAGTTTCTAATTTTTCCGCCTGTCTTAAACATTTTAAGCGGTATGTAATAACAATGGACTCTAATTGACGCAATGCTGTATCAAAATCATCATTAACAATTAAAAAATCAAACTCTGGATAGTGACTAATTTCATTAATAGCTTTTGACATACGATGCTCAATAACTACACCTGAGTCTTGGCCACGTTGCACTAGCCGTTTACGCAAAGTACCTCTTGAAGGAGGTAAAATAAAAATACATTTTGCTTCTGGCATTAACCGACGCACTTGTTGTGCGCCTTGCCAATCAATTTCAAGAATAAGGTCTTGCCCCTTATTCAAACACTCATCAACCCAATAAGAAGCGGTACCATAATAATTTTCAAAAACCATGGCATGCTCTAGAAAGGCATTTTCATTGAGCATTTCTATAAACTTTTCTTTTGTTACAAAGAAATAATTTACCCCATCTTGTTCATCAGCACGTGGAGCTCTTGTAGTATGAGAAACCGCTACTTTTAACTCTGGTTGACGTTCTAATAAAGCTTTAACTAAACTGGTTTTTCCTGCCCCAGAAGGTGCTGAAATTACATAAAGAGTTCCACGTTCCATTTTACCCATCCTATCTAACCCATAGATATAGTTACATTATAACGATTTATGTTGGATTAATCTTGTTGTTTAGGGTTTTTAGTTGTATTTTTTGCAGCCTCTAAAAAGTCAGAGGCTGTTATTTTTTGCATGGTATTAATAATCCAGTCTTCTGCTTGTTTATTTGCTTGTATTATTTGCTCTGGCTCTGTACTTTCAGGTTTTATTGGCTGGCCGAAAACTACTTCTATGGTTCCTGGATATTTAGCCCAGCCATATTTTGGCCAAAACTCACCTGCATTATGGGCTACAGGCACTGCTGTCACCCCAGCAGTAGCCGCCAAAGTGACTCCACCACGGGTAAAGCGTCCATTCTGTCCTGGTTGAGTCCGAGTGCCTTCTGGAAAAATAAGGATGTAATGACCTGCTTTTAGTAAGTTACTTCCTTTATCCAATAACTGCTTAAACGCTTCCTTTGGCGTACCTCTATTGATAGCCACTTGCCTACTTAAAGCAAGCATCCAGCCAAAGAAAGGAATAAATTGCAGCTCTCGCTTTAATACATTACTCAATGGATAAATTTGCGCTGTAAAGAAGATAGTTTCCCAAGTACTTTGATGCTTGGAAACAATAACACAAGGGGTGCTAGGTAAATTCTCAAATCCAGTAATTTTATATTTAATACCCGCAATAACACTTGCTGAATTGATAACAAAACGACACCAAGGTTGAATAAAACCTTTCATTAACCAACGATAGGGAATAAATAAAAATACTGTTAAACAAACGATACCCCAAATTAGCACACTAGCAGCTAGTACCAAATAGAAAGCAATGGTACGTAGAATTTGTAGGAATGATATTTTTTTCTTCATCGTTTAGAACCTATCAATCACCCATTAAGTGAGTGGTAAATTACTGTAATAAATAATCAGCAACGGCCACTAAGTCATCAAACACTAAAACTTGTTTATCAATTCCTTTTTCTAAGGTACGTAATCCTTTACCTGTTCTTACTAATACCTGCTGACATGCTACTGCTTGTGCAGCTTTTAGATCACTTGCTGAGTCTCCAACAAACCATACCTCTTGTAAAGGTACTTGATAATACTCAGAAATTTGCTGTAAAAGTCCTGGCTTTGGTTTACGACAATCACAACCATCATTAGGCCCATGAGGACAATACGCAATCATCCCCAGTTCTCCACCAGCCTCTGTTACTAACGCACGTAGCTTATTATGCATAGCTTCAAGGGTAGCCACGTTGTAATAACCTCGCGCGATTCCTGACTGATTCGTTGCAACAGCGACAGTCCACCCTGCCTTACTGAGTCTTGCAATTGCATCAATAGCGCCTTCAATAGGAATCCATTCCGCTACTGTTTTAATATAGTCATCGGAGTCATAATTTATGACTCCGTCTCTATCTAGAATAATGAGTTTCATTAATCTAACAGTGATATATCAGCAATGCCTAGGAACAACTGACGGATACGCGCTAACAATGCATAACGATTGGCGCGTACTTGGCTATCCTCAACATTGACAAAGACATGTTCAAAGAAATCATCCAACAAGGTTTGTAATGAGGCCAATTGATCTAATGCCTTACTATAATCACGGGCTGCACTTAGCTTAGGCACACTTTCCTCTAAACGCTTAATAGCATCAGCTAACGCATTTTCTTGCTTTTCTAATAACAACACTGGATTAATTGCTGTGGCAATCTCTTGCTGTGAGGTCTTTTCTAAAATACTATATACACGCTTATTCGCAAAAGATAACGCCTGTGCTTCAGGTAGTTTACGGAAATGCTCCACCGCTTGCACACGCTGATCAAAATCCAATGGCGACATAGGCTTTAACGCACGAACTGCCTGATAGGTAGTGATATTAATGCCTTCGTCTTCGTAACGGGCACGTAATCTATCAAAGATAAAATCTAACACTTGCTCAGCCAAACCTTTAGGCTCTACTTGATAACCATAAAGATCAACTGCACGCTGTACCATTTCAGCTAAATTAAGCTCTAAGCGTTTTTCCAATAGAATACGTAAGATACCTAAAGCAGCACGGCGTAAGGCATAAGGATCTTTACTACCTGTTGGTAACATACCAATACCAAATATACCCACCAAGGTATCTAGTTTATCGGCAATGGCTACACTACACCCAACAAGCGTGGTTGGTAGCTCACCACCCATATTACGTGGCATATATTGCTCATTTAGCGCTAAGGCTACATCTTTAGCTTCACCACCTGCCAATGCATAGTAGTAACCTGCTATACCTTGCATTTCTGGAAATTCACCAACCATTTCGGTGGCTAAATCGGTTTTTGATAATATGCCTGCACGTCTAGCTTGTTCTACATTTGTTCCTAGCTTTTCAGCTACATAACCCGCTAATTTACTAACTCGTACAGCTTTATCATAAACCGTTCCTAATTTAGCTTGGAACACTACATTTTTTAGGCGCTCATTAAATTGCTCAAGGGGCTGTTTAAGATCCTGTTTAAAAAAGAATTCAGCATCTGTTAAACGTGGCCTTACTACTTTTTCATTACCCGTTATCACTTGGGATGGATCTTTACTATCCACATTAGCAACGGTTATAAACAGTGGTAATAATTTGCCTTGCTCATCCAATAAACAGAAATATTTCTGATTATCCTGCATGGTAGAAATTAATGCTTCTTGAGGCACTTCTAAGAAACGCTCTTCAAAACTACACACTAAAGGTACAGGCCATTCCACTAGAGCGGTTACTTCTTCTAACAAGCCATTAGGTACAATCGCTTTACCATTATTTTGTTTAGCTAGCTCTGCTACTTTATCTGCTATAAGCTGTTTACGTTCAGTAAAATCAGCTAGCACATGGGCACTGCGTAAATCTTCTACATAACTTTTAGGTGATGAAATATACACAGGAGCTGGATTATGGAAACGATGGCCACGTGATTCGCACCCTGCTTTCTGCGCTAAAATTTCACAATCGATAACTTGGTTACCCAATAACATGACTAACCATTGGGTAGGACGTACAAATTCTTCACGTCTAGCCGCCCACCGCATTCTTTTAGGGATAGGTAAATTATCTAATGCGCTACGTATAATATCAGGCAGTAGGCTCGCGGTAGCTTGGCCTTTAATGGTTTGTGCAAAACGTAACTTTGCACCTGACTGATCAATTGCTGATAATTCAACGCCACATTTGCGTGCAAACCCTAGTGCTGCTTGAGTAGGCTCACCTTCTGCTGTAAAAGCAGCTTGTATGGGAGGACCATCTACATTGATTGTACGATCAGCTTGTTGCTCTTCTAAAGCTTCTACTAATACAGCTAAACGTCTTGGTGCTGCATAATAATGACTTGTTTGATAATTAAGCCCTGCGTCTTTTAAGCCTTTTTCAATACCTTTTTGAAAAGCTTCTGCCAATGATTTTAATGCTTTTGGAGGAAGCTCTTCAGTACCTAATTCAACCAGAAAATCTTGCGTACTCATTATTCTGCCTCCTTCATTTTCGCCAACACTTCATCACGTAATGCTTCATCAGCCATTGGGAAAGCTAAACGAGCACGAGCCTCTAAATAGCTCTGCGCAACTGCGCGGGCTAAGGTTCTAACCCTTAGAATATAACGTTGCCGCTCCGTTACTGAAATAGCCCGACGCGCATCTAGTAAGTTAAAGGTATGTGAGGCTTTAAGTACCATTTCATAAGTGGGTAATGGCAGTTGTAACTCAATCAAGCGATTTGCTTCACTCTCATAAAAATCAAATAAACCAAATAGCTTTTCGATGTTGGCGTGTTCAAAATTATAGGTAGATTGTTCAACCTCATTTTGATGAAAAACATCGCCATAAGTCACTTTGCCAAATTGGCCATCTGTCCACACTAGATCATAAACAGAATCAACACCCTGTAGATACATAGCTAAACGTTCAAGACCATAAGTGATTTCACCCGTAACAGGGTAACACTCAATACCACCCACTTGTTGGAAATAAGTAAACTGGGTTACTTCCATACCATTTAACCAAACTTCCCAACCTAACCCCCAAGCACCTAATGTTGGAGACTCCCAATTATCTTCTACAAAACGAATATCATGGATAAGAGGATCAAGCCCAATATGTTTTAAAGAGCCTAAATAAAGTTCTTGTAAGTTATCAGGATTAGGTTTGAGTACAACTTGAAACTGATAATAATGCTGCAAGCGATTAGGATTTTCACCATAACGACCATCCGTAGGTCTTCTTGATGGTTGCACATAAGCTGCACTCCATCTCTCTGGTCCAATTGCGCGTAGAAATGTTGCTGTATGAAAAGTACCTGCACCCATCTCCATATCATAAGGTTGTAATACCACACAGCCTTGCTCTGCCCAATATTGTTGCAAAGCAAGAATCAAATCCTGAAATGTACGAACAGTTGATACCTTAGTCGTCACTTGAGTTACCTATGAGTAATATCAGTCTAATTACCTGTTTAAACCAAACAGGTAAAATTTATTTTAAATTGAAAGTTGCTCAGTATAACAGGGAGAACCTATAAGGTTGAAGTCTATTTATGTATACAACTACATTATTTTCATATAGAAAGATAATAATTTGAGCAAATAAATAGTCGTTCGCATAAATATTTTTACATGAATCTTTATGCTAAATTATCTCAGTATACTTTTATTGTTTCGCTTGCTGCGTTGCTAGCAATTTAGCAATATCTTCTATGGACTTTTTACCATCTTCGCTGACTTTTCGATAACAATAAATTAATTCTAATTCTTGTTGTGTTAACTGAACACCTGCCTTGTAAGTCCCTGTTTCTTCAGCAGTAGTCAATACTGATGATCTACTCAAGCTATCTATAGGTATTATTCTGACACCTGTTAAAATATAATTAGTATCAACACCCAAATTAACCAAATTTAATAATACTTCTGATCCTGGTGCAATTTTAGCCGATTCATATCTACTCCATGTTTCTCTGGTAATAGATACCTTATCAGCAATTTCTTGCTGGGTCATGCCTAGCCGTTTACGTTCCTCTTTCAACCGCGTCGACAAAGAATTAGTAGCCATCATACTCTTCTCTTTGATTATTAATTTTATCCCTATAACTGCATATAATAATCATAATTAAATCGAATTTAAATAATAATTAATTACTGATTGATTAATAACTGATCTGAATGGCTATAAACACCAGATGGAAAAACATCAATAATTTGTAACGAAAACACTACTAAAATCTTAATATTATGCTAAACACACCAATATAAAGTGATTTATAAGTCACTTTATAATTGACAAAGTGATCAATTATTCACATAATGCATATGTATTCCATAATTAATAGTATTCAATTAGAATTAAAGGAAGAACAAATGAATACACCTTACCCAATGCCTAATACACAACCATATACACCAGAACAGGTAAAAAACTTTTTTCGACAATCAGGTATTCCAATTTCAAATTGGGCGAAAGCTAATGGATATTCTGTTAATAAAGTTTATCAAGTGTTAAATGGTCAACTAAAAGGTTTACGAGGTTCAGCTCATGAAATTGCTATTGAACTTGGCTTGAAAGTTAATATAGATACCAATTATCAGTGATAATGTCTTAAAAATTAATTTTTGTTAAATATTTCTTACAGTCATTTACTAATGCTGTAGAGTAAGAGATTGGAGTCTATTATCGATTGAATGGGTAAAGATTAATCGTCGTGGCATTATAAATCATGCAGAAGTATATTTCGCCCTATTAAAAAACAGCTACCCCATTATTAATTTTCTTCTACAATTTATTTATATTAACAAAGCTTTAGCTAATCAATGGATTATCATTGATCCAAGAGGCTGGTTATAGTGGTGTTACCTCACTAATAACATGCAATAACATTTTATCTCTTTTTGTTTAACTAGCAGGGCGATAATGAAAAACTTCAGCAAGATGAGAACGCTTTACTTTCTCTTCACTCTGCATATCTGCTAATGTTCTTGCTACTTTTAAACAACGGTGAAGTGCCCTTAAAGAAAGGCCTAATTTTTCACCTGCTTGTTCAAACCATTGTTGATCTTCTTTAGCTAACTGACAAACCTTTTGCAATGTTGCAATATCCAAATAGGCATTAGGACAACCTTGTCTTTTTTGCTGAATTACTCTTGCCTCCGCCACTTGCTTTGCAGCTAACGCAGTGGTTAAATTGTTACTATTATTAGCAGATAAGGCTAATGACTCTCTGCCTACGGTAATATGCAGATCTATTCTATCTAATAATGGCCCTGATAATTTACTGCGATAACGCTGTACCTGTTCAGGTGTACAACGACATGTTTTAGTGGTATCACCTAAATAACCACATGGACAGGGGTTCATAGCTGCTATTAGTTGAAATTTAGCAGGAAATAATACTTTTTCCCTTGCCCTTGCTACCATTATTTCATGACTTTCTAAGGGTTCTCTTAAAACTTCCAATACACGCCGATCAAACTCTGTAAACTCATCTAAAAATAATACACCTTGATGGGCTAAAGTTACTTCACCAGGCTGCGGCTTACTGCCACCGCCAACTAGAGCAGCTGCAGAAGAAGTGTGATGTGGAGCTCTAAATGGCCGCTGTGGCCAATGTGTTAAGGGTTTAATATCAGCAATAGAATAAATAGCGGCTACTTCCAATGCTTCTTGCTCTGTAAGAACAGGTAAAATACCTGGTAAGCGACTAGCTAATAAAGTTTTCCCTGTACCAGGTGGACCTGTAAAAAGTAGATTATGGCCACCGCTGGCTGCAATTAATAATGCTCTTTTGGCAGCTATTTGACCTTGAACATCTGCTAAGTCTGGATAAGGTTCAACCTGTTTAAATAACCCATTAGATTGATAAGGTTCTAACAAAACCTGCCCCGCAAAATGAGCAGCTACTTGTAATAAGTGATCCACTGCATAGACTATTAACCCTGTTGCTAAGCAAGCCTCTTCTGCATTTTCTTTGGGTACAAATAAAGCTCTGCCCGCTTCTCTTGCTGATAATGCTGCTGATAAGACACCTCGAACAGGACGGATATGACCAGATAATGCTAATTCACCTAGACACTCTATTTCTTTTAATGGCTCTACTGGAATTTGCCCACTAGCAGCTAAAATACCTAAGGCAATGGCTAAATCGAACCGTCCACCTTCTTTAGGTAAATCAGCAGGTGCAAGATTTAAAGTAATCCGTCTAGCTGGGAATTCAAATTGTGAATTAATAATGGCACTTCTTACTCTATCTTTTGCTTCTCGTACCGCTGTTTCTGGCAAACCTACTAAGGTTAACGAAGGCAAACCATTGGATAAATGACTTTCAACTGTTACACAAGGTGCATTAATACCAACCTGCGCTCTACTATAGGTAATGGCCAGCGTCATTAGTATTCCTTTTTGCTATATTGATTATTTTTATTATAGCCGAGAATATCTATAATTTTTTTGATTAGAGAACACTCTTATATTAAATGTTCAACCTCTATTTTTTGTTTCCAATGAGACTGTAAGTATTCAATAATAAACTCTCGATGACAATGATCTGGCTTTTCTTCACCACATAATAAGCAACTTTGATCCACTAGCTTTTTATCTAAATGCTTTTCAATTTGCCTTTCTTGCATTAATTTAAGAAACTCATCACGAAACTGTTGCCAGTTGTGCTCTTTATGACGATAGGGCGTTAAAACTTGTTCAGTAGGTGCTAACTCTAACAAGTGCAAATAATCAACGTGACATAACTCTTTAAGAAAATATTTAAGATCATCTTGCTTAGCAAAACTTGATAACTGCGAGGTATTATTCAGTCTTACATCTATTACTCTTTTAGTACCTGAGTTTTTAATGAGATTAAAAAATTCTTCAGCAGATTTTTTAGTAAATCCTATAGTAAAGACTTTCATCAATAATCTCCCGTTAAATACTAATTAAATTATCAAAGGAAGTATGATTACTTATACCCCTTATCGAACTCTAGACAACCTAAGTCTGATAATAGTTTCGGTAGGTGTTTTTAGATAAGTAAGCAAATACTCCTAGCAATAACTTACTAGGAGTATTTCTTTTTAGAAACTATAACGGTAACCAACATCTAATTGTTTTTTATCAAAACGATTGCCTTTGGCATAGTCAAACTCAGCATAAATATTATGTTGTTTATTAATGCTTATATTTACGCCTACACCATTGTCAAACCAGCTAGAACGGAAAGAATGACCTTGTTTGCGACCATCATTAAACTTGTAAGTAGCACTACCACTCATTTCTCTCACAATGCCTGATTTTAAGTAGATATTAATTGGATTTTCACCTTGTGCTTGATAACCAATTACACCACCAACACGCCCCAATGTACTGTTGTAATGACTAAGACCAACTTTTAAGCCATTGCTAGCGTGAACAGTATCTCCATCTTGGTAACCGTAGCTTAACTGAGCTTGTGGTTCAATATAGAAACCTGTGTTTCTCTCTCCTAACCAAAAACGCTTTCCTACCTCAGTAGATAAGCTTACTCCGCTTGTCTTACCAGTCCCTTTTATACCAGTACCTGCAGTATCTTTTACACTAAAATGATTTCTCATATTGTTGTATTTCAAGACTGTATCAACGTATAAACCATTATCTAAAAAGTAGGTAGCATATAAACCTGCAATATAGTTTTTACCATCACCATCTCCTCCCCTATAATTTGGATTGGTTTTGCTAAAGCCAGCCATTGCGCCAATAACTAAATTACCATTTGCTACATCTAGCTGTTTATCAATACCTGCTTGAGTACCCATATAACTCATATCAAAGCCAGCTAGTGCATTACCAGAAAATGAAGATAACTTACCAGCAAAACTTTTTAACCAGAAACCACCTGTTTTTACACCTATCGCGTCATTATTCCGTAGATCACCTAGACGTTGTAATAACGTTTGATTTTCAATGTAATTAGTTAAATAACCTATATTTAAAAAGCTACTTGCTGCCTGTGCAGTGGTCGTTAAAGAACGCAGTCCTGTTGAATATAACTCCATATTATTAGTGGCCGAAGGTGAGGCTCTTAAACCATATTCATAAGCCCCTAATTCAACCTTATTAGCTAAGCTAAAATTCGCCTGATTTGAACCTGTATGAACAACAGTCAAAGTTTCAGTACCATCTGTAGCAGCCGAACCATTATTAACTACATTTAACCGATGATTACCTGACGCTGTACCGTTCACTACAATTAAATCACCTGTTTGCCCCACAATATCAGTATGAATATTAAATAGACCATTACCTTGCAAACTATCTGTAGTTAAGGTTGTAAAGTTACTATTGGTAAAATTAACGGTTGAATTATTGAGTGTTAAACTTGTAACAGCAGAATTATCTATCATATTCCAAGTGCTACCTGTCATCGATAAATTAACTTTTGCGCTGGTAGATGTGTTTATTAAAGAGGTTCCTGTTAGCACAGAACCCGTGTCCATATTAAGATCTATTAATGAGCCATTGCCTGAGGCTGCAATATTGCCTTTGATATTCGCTTTACCCGTTAGTGTGATATTTGAGTTTGCATCTTGGGTATAAAAGGCTGACTGACTATTTGAGGCAGCAACAATATTAGTTTCTCCTGTTAAATTAACCCTGCCACCATTTTGTGCCACCACAGCCAGTGTACTGCCTTCTGACATTTTAAGTGAAATATTTTCGCCGTTAATAACGCCACGATTTACTGCACGCATACCCATAGCTAATGCACCACCAGAGTTAACAGTAATATCTGTATTGGCTAAATTAACTAATCCTCCATTACCTTCTGCCTGCGCACCAATCTGTCCATGTGTAGTAATACTATTTCGATCTGCCACATCACCTTTAAAGTTAACCGTTCCTAAATAGCCAACTACACCAATTGCTTGTTGTGTAATAACATGACTTCCTGCTCCAACATCTATCACTCCACTATTTTGTGCATATAAACCATGCGCCAGTGACCCTGTGGTCTCTACAGTTAGTTTATCAGCTTTAAAATGAGCTCCATTTGATACCGCCCAGACCCCTGCATTATAATTGCCTGTTGTTGTAATAGAGCTATTTGAACCAACATCAACCTTACCACCATTTTGAACATTAACACCATATGCATTATTGCTGGCTATTGTTAACTGATTCGCTGTAACTGAAGCTGTACCACTTGAACCAGTAACGTAGAGAGCGCTATTACCATTTCCTACACCGTTTATATTGATTGTAGAGTTATTACCTAAATTTAATGATCCTCCCTCTACAGCTACAGCGTCCCATTCATTCTTAACAATTCCTGAATTAATTGTTATACCATCCGCTGTAACGGTACTGCCACCTTTGAGTTCTATTGCTCTACCATTATTTTGAATATTTATCTGGCCACCCTTGCCTAAATCTACATTACTTTGAGCCGATACAGCTATTCCAGTAGCGTAATACTGATTATTGATATTTATATTTAAATTATCTGCAACAACAGTTGTTTTGTTACCCACTTGTAAACCTACTACAGATGTTGAACTTCCTTGAGTAACGTTAATTTCTGTACCAGAACCAAGATTATTGGTATTAGTATTTGCTAAATTAATACCAATACCACCAGGGCTTGCATTTCCTGACTTAATATCAATGGTAGCCGCTCCATTGATAGTCACTTTTTCGCCTATAGTAGTACTATTTATACCTACTGCTCTACTGATTGGAGTAGCTTGGCTAGTATCAACTTTTATACTATCACCATCATTTAACACAACATTACCAGTTAACGCTCCATACTCTACTGCTAATGATGTAGTTCCATATACTCCTGAAAGAACACCTATAGTTAACACGAAGATTTTTTGTTTTTGTTTAATCTTAATGTACTGCATAACTAATTTCCTATATATCCTACTGCAAAACTACTAACACGAAGGTTAATAACGAAAAAAATCTGAAAGGCAACAACAAAATAGTTACCAATCAGATTACTTTTTTTTAAAAAATACTATGTTATACATGTTATCTTAAATAAATATTAATTATGTCTATCATCACCTATATATTTTTAGAAAGACAACTACATCACATTTTATTTAAGACATTCTACAGTCAACTGCGACAAGCCAGACAGGGTAAACAGCCATTACAGAAATATGGGGAATATATACAGAAATGGATAAGTTTTTTTAAGCATTGCAAGCAATAGTCATGAAGTTTACACATCACTTCGTCACCTAATTAAATCTTCCTTTGGCCTTTACTATACAGCCGATATTTTTTTAGCAGATATGACTTTGAATTTGCAAACTACCTCAACAAACGAGACCAACTTCGTTCACAATATATTAGTTGACACGTGAAGAAATTAACTTAATTTTTTCTGACAAAAATAGTTATTTTAAGAATATAAGTATACCAAGTTAAAAATTATTATATATATTCAGCTAAATTTAATAATTAATTACTATTGTGCAACATAACCACCATCTACCAGAATAGCTGCACCATTTACAAATGAAGCCTCATCGCTAGCTAAAAAAGATACCACATTGGCTACTTCCTCAGGCTTACCTAAACGACCAATAGGATGTAGTTTTTCTAGCGATTTTTTACCTTCTTCGCCAATATGATCTAACAGTGGGGTATTAATATAACCAGGACATACTGCATTAACACGAATCCCTCTAGCGGCATAATCAATTGCCAACGTTTGGGTTAATAATTTTACGCCCCCTTTAGAAGCAGCATAAGCGGTTACACTATGTTTACCTACCCAACTATGAATAGAACCACAATTTACAATAACCCCTTGTTTATTATTTTTTAACCAATACTCAATAGCATATTTATCTAACAGATAAACCGCTGTTAAATTAATATCAATAGTTCTTTGCCATTTATCAAAAGGTAGCTGGTCAATTGGCGCATCATCACCTATTCCTGCATTAGCAAATACAATATCTAAGCCACCTAGTTGTTTTACTGTATTTTCAATCAGTGCTTTATTTTGTTCTTCACTGGAAACATTTATTTTATAAAAGGCTGCTTTATGGCCTACTTTAGTTAATTCATCAGCTAACGCTTGGCCTTTATCGCTTAAATCAGCGATCATTACACTGGCTCCATTGGCACAAAACTTTCTAACCGTAGCAGCACCAATACCGCTTGCACCACCCGTTACTATGGCTACTTTATTTTTAAAAATCATTTTTTTGCTCCTTTTTTATAATTTGTTTTAATTAGAGCATATTAATAAACAAAAGTTTAAGACAAAAATAAAGCAGGTTTTTTGGCCTGCTTTATTCTGCTTACTATTCAGATAGATAACTAGATATTATCGTACCAATCCATGCCTTCTTTAACCACTAAGATATCTTCCATAATTAGATAGCGTAGATCAGAGCCGTAGAACATATTTAAGGCATCGGTTGGAGAGCAAACCATTGGTTCACCACGGCGGTTAAGGGAAGTATTGAGTACTACACCGTTACCTGTTAGTTTTTCTAGCTCTTTCATCATATCGTAATAACGAGGGTTAAATTCACGCTTTAATGCTTGGGCACGGGAAGTACCATCTTCATGTACTACTTCAGGCACGCGGGTTTTCCATTCTTCATTAACTTCAAAGGTAAAAGTCATAAAGGGTGCTGGATGGTCGATTTTAAACATTTGTGGTGCTACGGTATCGAGCATCGATGGGCAGAAGGGGCGCCATCTTTCACGAAATTTAATTTGTTCGTTAATTTTATCTGCCACACCTGCTACGCTTGGGCAACCTAAGATTGAGCGAGCACCTAAGGCACGAGGGCCAAACTCCATTCGACCTTGCATCCATGATACAGGATTACCATCCGCTAAAATTTTAGCGATACGTTCACAAACATTATCAATTTTTTTCCACACAGGTTTATTAGGGTGCGCCGCACAAGCTGCAATGACTTCTTCATTGCTATAGGATGGGCCTAGATAAACATGTTCCATTTTTTCTACAGGCTTACCCATTTGGGTAGAAACATAAGCCGCCGCACCTACTGCAGTACCAGCATCACTGGAAGCAGGTTGCACAAATAGTTCTTTTACTTCAGGACGTTCAATAATCTTTTGGTTAAGTTTTACATTAAGCGCACAACCACCAGCAAAAGCAATTTTACCTGTTTCTTTAATAATATCCCCAAGGTAGTAGTCCATCATTTCTAGGGATATTTTTTCAAATAAGGCTTGGATACTTGCTGCATAATGTACATAGGGGTCATCTGCAATATCGCCTTCACGCTTAGGACCAAGCCATTCAATTAGTTTTGGTGAAAAGTAGTAGCCTTTGCCCTTTTCTTTATAGCGACGGAAACCAATCACATTAGCGTAATCAGTATTAATGGTTAATTCACCATTTTCAAACTTAGCTAAACGGGAGAAGTCGTATTTAGTAGCGTCGCCATAGGGGGCCATACCCATTACTTTAAACTCACCATCGAGCATATCAAAGCCTAGATATTCAGTAAGCGCACCGTATAGACCACCTAGTGAGTCTGGATCATAAAACTCTTTAATTTTATGGATTTTGCCATTTTCGCCATAACCGAAGAAGGTGGTGGCGTATTCGCCTTTACCATCAATCCCTAAAATAGCGGTTTTTTCTTGAAAGCCTGAGCAATGGTAAGCACTGGAAGCATGAGCCAAATGATGCTCTACTGGTTGTATTTTAGTTTTTTTAAGATCAAACCCTAATTGCACTAAACACCATTGTATATGCTTGTAATATCGGCGATAACGGCGATTACCATTTAAAATGGCATCTAAGGCACGGTCTGGTGCATACCAATAGCGTTTGGCATAGTGCCAACGGGCTTTATCAAAGATACTGATAGGTGCAAAAGGGATAGCAACCACATCCACATCAGCGGGGGTAATGCCTGCTTGATCTAAACAAAATTTAGCCGACTCATAAGGCATACGACCTTTTGCATGTTTATCACGAACAAAACGTTCTTCTTCTACGGCGGCTACTAACTTACCATCAATATAAAGTGCTGCAGAAGGGTCATGGTTTACCGCCCCAGATAGGCCAAGAACTGTTAATGCCACCGTATTACCTCATTATCTCAATTTATCTCAATAACGTTATTTATTGGCAACTGCCACTTTATCTTTTACAGGCAGATTTTTGGTATTACCACTGTCTAAATAACGCATTAATAATGCATATTCTAATTCAACTGCTTCAGGAATAGGTATATACATAATATGCCCATCACCTGGTGCTACTTCTACTGCTTCACCTTTGGTATTTTCCATTTGCTCTAAGGTAAAGTGTAGATTACCTTGTGGGGTCATCATTTCTACTTTATCGCCTATTGCAAAGCGATTTTTTACATAAACTTCAGCTAGATTACCGCGACGTGCACCGGTAAATTCACCCACAAACTGTTGGTTTTCTGAAACCGAAGTACCACGTTCATAGTTTTGGTACTCATCATGTACATGGCGACGTAAAAAGCCTTCGGTATAACCACGATGAGCCAATGACTCTAAAGTATCCATTAGTGACTTATCAAAAGGACGACCAGCCTCAGCATCATCAATGGCTTTACGATACACCTGTGCAGTACGGGCGCAGTAATAATGGGATTTAGTACGCCCTTCGATTTTTAATGAATGCACACCCATTTTTACTAAACGCTCCACATGCTGTACTGCACGGAGGTCTTTCGAGTTCATAATATAGGTGCCATGTTCATCTTCAAAGGCAGTCATTTCTTCTTCAGGGCGAGTTTTTTCACGGAGAATATAGACTTCATCGGTAGTCTTACCTTGCCCTAGGGTTGGTTCTACGATATTAACTGCTTCGATTTTCTTATCGCTAACAATTTCTCCTAGCTCGTTTTCTTTCCCCTGCTCTACCCCATATTGCCAACGGCACGCATTGGTGCAAGTACCTTGGTTGGGGTCACGGTGGTTCATATAGCCAGACAGCAGACAACGACCAGAGTAAGCCATACATAACGCACCATGGACAAATACTTCCACTTCCATATCAGGTACTTGTTGGCGGATTTCCTCTACTTCTTCCAGTGATAACTCACGGGATAAAATAACGCGGGTTAAACCCATTTGATGCCAAAATTTAACCGCTGCCCAATTTACCGCATTGGCTTGTACTGATAAGTGGATAGCCATTTCAGGGAAACGCTCACGCACCATCATAATTAGCCCTGGGTCGGACATAATAAGGGCGTCTGGTTGCATAGCCACCACTGGCTCTAAATCTTTAATAAAGGTTTTTAATTTGGCATTATGGGGCGCAATATTAACCACCACATAAAATTTCTTTCCCTGAGCATGAGCCTCATCAATACCCACTTTTAAATTCTTGTGGTCAAACTCATTGTTACGCACCCGTAAACTATAACGTGGCTGCCCTGCATAAACTGCATCTGCGCCATAAGCAAAGGCATAACGCATGGCTTTAAGTGTACCTGCTGGGCAAAGTAACTCAGTTTTGGAAGTATTCATCATTCAATAATTAATTCAAGGATTAGAAACGATATATTGTAGCAGGTTATGGAGAAAGGTAGAACTTCTCTATGATAAGTAACCTTTTCGGATTATTTATATTTAATAGAGGCTATTTAAAAAAGCCTCTTTTAATGATTTTCTATTCTTTTGGAAAATACAAAGCTATTACTTCCGCCTCTGTTAACTTTTCAGTATTATTCGCAAGGGTATAATAATCAGGCTTTTTATCAATATAGATTTGTGAGATAAACTCAATATCCTGCAGATTATCAAAGAGACCAATAGATAAACTGTAATGGACTTTTTCACCTTTTAACTGATAATACAAATGGCTACCACAACATTTGCAAAAAGCTCTTTCTGCCCATTCTGAAGATGAATAAACAGCAATATTTCCTTCTCCATCAAATTGAGGCATTTCCACAGAATCTACACAGAATAAAGGACCACCACCCCAATGCCTACAAAATCCACAGTGGCAAGCTCCTAGCTGGTTAGAAATTTTCGCACTTACCTTTACCGCTCCACATAAACAATTACCTGAGACTTCTATTGTTTTTTTCATATTATTCTCTTTTTGAAGATGGCTTAGCAATTTAATAAATTAGCATAAATCACAATGAATTTTGTCAAAAATTCTTTACTTATCCTTTACATAATTAATACACAATCTTAAGTAAATATTAGCTATTATTAAAACAATTGTTTTAGATAGGGTAATAAACAATGAAAAAGATAAAATTTTTACTAGTGGTTGTAAGTTTATTATCTATTATCTCTTGTAGCAGTATTTCCCAAGAGATAAAAAAAACTCAACTTTACAATAAAGTCATACAACATAATCGCCATAATGATTATGTAAATAGCTCACTTACAGCTATCGAGTTTCTTAGAGATTTCAGTGATGATAGTCGTGCAACATTTATGATTAATACCATAAATAATAATATTTATAATGCACAAATATTAGCTCCATTCTCTCCAACCAAAATAAATAAGGATGATTATGGAATAGTGAGATATAAAAATTTGAGAACTATAATTTCCGCCTTAGATAATGCTGGATTAAATCCAACAATTCTGTCCGCTATAGATAGATCAAAACTATCTATTGATACTAAAAAGAAGACAAATATTCCTTTAACAGTAGCGGATATAAATCAAAATATTGCTGAACAATATTATTTAAAGGGAAATAAACATTATATTTATAATAAGGAAGATTATTTAGTTAGAGCTAAGATTTATCAAGAAGGACTGCAATATTATAACTATAAAGATATGGCCATTTTAATGGAAGAAAACGAACTCAACTATTCTGGTGAAATCACTGAGAGTTACTATCAAAAAGCTTTACAAGCAATTAATAACGGAGAGTATAAAACTGCTAGCCAATATTTACAAAAAACCCTAAATAGTTATAAAGAACACGATAACTATGAAGATAGTAAAACACTATTTAATAAATATGATGAGATTTGGCGTAAAGAAGAAGCCAATCAATTCTATAAACAGGGACAAAAACTAGCTACCCACTTAAAATCCTTACAAGACTATGAAAGTGCAAGTAGAGCTTATCATAATGCCTATTTAATTTATGAACCTTATGGTGATTTCAAAGATAGTTATTTTCTAGCTGCAAAATATGATGAAGTTTGGAGAAAAATGCGAGCTGAAGAATACTATCAAAAGGCACAATCTATAAGTAAATATGCTAAAACAAAAAAAGAACACAAAGAAGCAGCATCGTATTTCCAACTAGCGTATACAACTTATCAAGCCTATGGTAACTTTAAAGATAGTTACTCATTAGCCCAAAAAGAAAAATCACTGAGTATGGTAAATGTCTACCTATTTCCAATTGGTGATATTAATAAAGCAATTTATTTTCTTTTAAAAGAATCTGATGATTTTAATATTGTTAATAATTCCGCCACTAGCGATATTGCAATTGATGCTTCTTACTATAAAGATACTGATGAGTATAAAAGTATTATTTCCATTGATGAGTTTGAAGACGAAAACTATCAATATGAAGAGATTAAAGAAAAGTCTGAAAGAATATATACTTTAACGGTTGTTTTAAAGGTTACTAATAAATTAAATATGACAGAGTCTTTTGAAGTCACTAAATCCTCATCTATTATTCATACCTATTATGAAGGTAACTATCCCACATACTTACAAGCTAGTTATGAAACCCTTAATAGCTCATCTAACTCATTAAAAAGTTATTCAGCTTTAGCCAATGAAGCTGTATCAGATCGAGATTATTATTTAAGTAAGGCACTAGATTCTATTTTACAAAGTTTAGTAAACAAATAACTGCTACCTATTGCCAATTTTCAGTAACTCATCTCCTCCTTAAACTAACTACAACTATTATAAAGAGGTAACTATTATGTTTATGGGTGGTTCTATTTTTGCTGCTATTGGTATTATTATGTGTATTTATGCTTGTATTAAAGATATACAAGCCAGCAAAATCATTTGGGCAATTTTGGATATTCTATTTTTCCCTGTTGGGGTCATTCGCTGTATTATGCATTTATTAAGTTAAATGTTTAAATAATAAACAAAAAAGCGTTACGCATTGAATAACGCTTTTTTTATACTTTCAAATTTTCTTCAATATATACTAGCTTTCAATAATTCTTTGCAAGAACTCCATATAATTTTTAGCACTTTGCTCAATTTCTTGAGTAGAAAGCTCGTATTCAGCACCATAAAAAGCAAACAAAGGCTGATAATCTGCATGCACATATTTCATAGTGACTTCAAACGGACGTAACAACTCTTGTAACGTATATTGATAACGCCCCTCTTTACTAAAATCTTGTTCTTTAATACCTGCTGATACAGCAAGCGCCACCTTACGATTGGTTAATTTATCACCTGTTTGTCCATAAGCCCAACCATAGGTAAATACTTCATCCAACCACTGCTTTAATAACGGTGGACAATTAAACCAATAAACAGGAAACTGCAATACTAAGGCTGCATGCTGTTCAATTAAAAGCTGTTCTTTTTCTACATTAATAACGCCATTTGGATAGGCTTTATAAAGTTCATGTACTGTAAATCGCTCTGGATATTTTTTTAACTCTTCTAGCCAACATTTATTAATCTTAGAATTCTCAATATTAGGATGTGTCACCACCACTAATGTTTTCATACTAAAGCTCCTTAAAAATATATAACAATGACGTTAACCACAGCAGTATATGGTATGATTTACTATGAATGAAGTACGCACAATAATGTTATATACTATCTTAAAGGAGAGTATAATTGGCAATTAATCCTTGTAGTCCAACAGGTAGCAAATTAGAAGATACAGATTTTGGCTATACATTGGCAGTAATCGGTGGCAAGTATAAAATGATCGTGTTGTATTGGCTAAATGAAAACCAACCTGTAATGCGTTTTAATGAACTTAAGCGCTGTATAGGTACTATCTCTTTTAAAACATTAAGTACCACTTTAAAAGAGTTAGAAAAAGATCAATTAATTATTAGAAAAGAATACCCACAAATCCCACCTAAAGTGGAATATAGTTTATCAAAACGAGGCAAATCATTAATCCCCGTATTAGATATGATGTGTAATTGGGGCAAACAGCATCGATTAAAATAATGGGTAGTCCACTTTGTTGGAACTACCCATTATTTATAGTTAGTTTATTAAACTAGTATTATTCAAATACTATCTCATCATCCTTAACCGTTGCATGGATAGTAGATTTTGGCATAAATTTACCTGCCAAAATTTGTTGCGCTAATGGGTTTTCAATCCAACGTTGGATAGCGCGTTTTAGTGGACGTGCGCCATACACAGGGTCAAAACCAACTGCAATTAATTTATACATTGCTGCTTGATCTAGTTCTAAATCTAGATCGCGCTCTACTAGGCGGCTACGTAAGCGACTGAGTTGAATTTCAGCAATTCCCGCAATTTGCTCTCTAGCCAATGGGTCAAAGATAACCACTTCATCGATACGGTTAATAAACTCTGGTCTAAAGTGGCTATTTACTGCATCCATTACCGCTGCATTTTGCGCTTCTTTATCACCTACAAGCTCTTGAATTTGTGCAGACCCTAAGTTAGATGTCATTACCACTACGGTATTACGGAAATCAACAGTACGACCTTGGCTGTCCGTTAAGCGACCATCTTCTAATACCTGTAATAGGATATTAAATACATCGGGATGGGCTTTTTCCACTTCATCCATCAATATCACTGAGTAAGGGCGACGACGTACTGCTTCGGTTAAGTAACCACCTTCTTCATAACCTACATAGCCTGGAGGCGCACCAATTAAACGAGCTACTGAATGCTTCTCCATAAATTCGGACATATCAATCCGCACCATTGCGTCTTCAGTATCAAATAAGAACGCTGCCAAAGCTTTGCAAAGTTCAGTTTTACCTACCCCTGTTGGCCCCAAGAATAAGAACGAACCACTGGGACGATTAGGGTCAGATAAACCAGCTCTAGCACGACGCACCGCATTGGATACCGCCACTACCGCAGTATCTTGACCAATAACACGCTTATGTAAATCCTGCTCCATATGTAGCAGTTTTTCACGTTCGCCTTCCATCATCTTCGATACAGGAATACCCGTCCATTTAGAAATAACTTCAGCAATTTCTTCTTCGGTTACCTTGTTGCGTAACAGGCGATTTTCTGGCTGATTTTCAGTGTTTTTAACCGCCTCATCCAGTTTCTTTTCAAGATCTGGAATAGTACCATACTGTAATTCTGCCATCTTATTAAGATCGCCTTTACGACGAGCATTTTCTAACTCAGTACGGGCTTGTTCAATTTGCTGTTGAATCTGTGCAGTATCTTGTACGCCTGCTTTTTCAGATTTCCATACTTCTTCAAGATCAGCATATTCTTTTTCAAGATGGCTTATATCACCTTGTAATTTTTCAAGGCGTAATCTAGCAGGCTCATCTTGTTCTTTTTTAAGCGCTTCACGCTCAATTTTTAATTGAATAAGACGACGCTCTAAACGGTCTAGTGCTTCTGGTTTAGAGTCAATTTCCATACGAATACGGCTAGCCGCTTCGTCGATTAAGTCAATGGCTTTATCGGGTAACTGACGATCCGTAATATAGCGTTGCGACAACTTAGCCGCAGCAATAATCGCACTATCAGTAATAGATACCCCGTGATGCACTTCATAGCGCTCTTTTAAACCACGTAGAATAGCAATGGTATCTTCTTCGGTAGGTTCATCCACCAATACTTTTTGGAAGCGACGCTCAAGCGCTGCATCTTTTTCAATATATTGACGGTACTCGTCTAAGGTAGTGGCACCCACGCAATGTAATTCACCACGCGCTAGTGCAGGTTTTAACATATTACCGGCATCCATTGCCCCGTCAGCTTTACCTGCGCCAACCATGGTATGGATTTCGTCAATAAATAGAATTATCCGCCCTTCTTGTTTAGCAAGTTCGTTTAATACTGCTTTTAAACGTTCTTCAAATTCACCACGGAATTTAGCGCCAGCAATTAATGCGCCCATATCTAAGGCTAATAAACGCTTATCTTTTAGTCCATCAGGTACTTCACCATTGATAATACGTTGTGCTAGCCCTTCAACAATGGCTGTTTTACCTACACCTGGCTCGCCTATTAGCACAGGGTTATTTTTAGTACGACGTTGTAGCACTTGAATGGTTCTTCGAATTTCATCATCACGACCAATCACGGGATCTAGCTTGCCTTCTTCTGCTCGTTTAGTCAGATCCACGGTATATTTACTTAGTGCTTGCCGTTTATCTTCTGAATCAGCATCGTTAACACTTTGCCCACCACGTAGGTTTTCTATAGCATTTTCTAGCGCTTGCTTACTAACACCCTGCCCTAATAATAATTTGCCTAAAGCTGTACTATTATCTAAGGCGGCTAATAACACTAGTTCACTAGAAATAAATTGATCATTTTTTTGTTGTGCTAAACGGTCAGCTTGGTTTAACAGCCGATTCATATCATTAGAAATACTGATATCACCCGTTGGATTTTGGATTTTTGGTAAATCAGCAATGGCTTTATCTAAAGCACTGTTTAACTGGTTTACATTAAAACCTACTTGGCTTAATAAAGGTTTAATTGAACCACCTTGTTGATTTAACAACGCAGAAAATAAATGCAGTGGTTCAATATTAGGATTATCTTGGCCTATGGCTAATGATTGTGCATCTGCTAATGCAGCTTGTAATTTACTGGTAAAGCGGTCTATACGCATATAATGACGCTCCTTTAACTTTTGGGCTAAGCCATATTTAGTTAATGTTGGTTAAATCAATATAGCTCGCAATATGTAATATTAGATAAGGTC
This sequence comes from Entomomonas asaccharolytica, assembly GCF_016653615.1. Taxonomy (NCBI): domain Bacteria; kingdom Pseudomonadati; phylum Pseudomonadota; class Gammaproteobacteria; order Pseudomonadales; family Pseudomonadaceae; genus Entomomonas; species Entomomonas asaccharolytica. The sequence continues at coordinate 2,850,621 of NZ_CP067393.1, forward strand.
TTTTATAGCAAAGTTCAAGGGTAGATTTATGTTATTCTTTAGGATAGTTTATAGTGATCAATAATAGATTATTTTTTATTAGGTGTAAGAATGAAAGGTAGAGTACGTTGGGTTGGTGAAAGACAATTTGTAGCTGAATCGGGAAGTGGTCATACAGTGGTATTAGATGGTCCTCCTGAACATGGTGGACGCAATATAGGTATTCGTCCAATGGAAATGTTATTACTTGGCTTAGGTGGTTGTAGTAATTTTGATGTAATCAATATTTTAGAGAAAGCACGGCAAGCCGTAGAAGACTGTGAAGTTTTTTTAGAGGCAGAACGTGCTGATGAAGAGCCTAAAGTATTCACAAAAATACATTTACACTTTGTTGTTAAAGGTCGTAATTTAAAAGAAACACAAGTTAAACGTGCTATTGATTTATCCGCTGAGAAGTATTGCTCTGCTTCTATTATGCTTGGACGGGCTGGGGTTGAAGTGACACACGACTACGAAATTGTAGAATTAGCTAACTAATCAATATCCTATGGATCCCTTCAAGGGATCCATAAACCATTAAGCCATATTCTTTATTAGACTACACCATTTAATTTTAGACTGCGCTTGGTTACTGTCATCAATTAATTTTATTGTATTGATAACCACTACTTACCCTACCTGCTAGTATAAATATAGCCCACTTCACAAACACCATAGTAGCTACAAAAACAATACTACCAGCTATCCAAACTAATTTGTTAACTGCACCAAAATTTGTGGTAGATATAGTGATAACTGCTGTTACTCCCAAAATGAGACAGCTTACTATTAATTGCTTTTATTTTTTTACAAACTTGACATCGCTTATTAGACGAATTCATATGCTATGCAATCTACTACTATAGATTGACATTGCTTAAAATAACCTTAAATAAGGTTATAATTAATTTTTAGTTAAGCATTATTTAATAAATTATTATTTATCAGTAGGATGGCATTTATAACGGGCTATGTTTAATCTCTCATTAAAAAAACTTTATGTTAGTAAAATTGGTAATTACCTACTTTTAATAGCACTCCTTAAATGGGGTGGGATGATTTGCGCTATATTAGGTATATTGCTGGCTGTTTTGTTTAATAATTATTGGATAGCTATTATTGTAGGTGCTTTACTGGCTGTTATTGGTGTTGTAGTCTCTCTTATAGCACATGTTATTAATAAAAAACTAAACAAGATTATCACTAAGGGTGGTAGTTTGATCGCAGGCACGGAAAACTATTTAAAGAATCAAGCCATACAACATGGTAAAAAGCTTACGCCTAAAAGAAAAAATAACAGTAACAAATCCTTATAAAGTTATGCCGACTTCAATAAATAATATTATTAACTAATTCATACACAATGCTATTATACATACAATCTTGTTAGTTAATTTTAATATGCCAAATACCCCTAGTGAACAAAATACAGATCTTGCGCTAAGCGATTTAATTGCTTGTCCAGAATGTGATCTATTAATGGCTTGTGATCATTTGCAAGATGATGAGCGGATTACTTGTAGCCGCTGTGGGGCGAAATTAAAAATTTATCGACGCAATATGGTAACAAGAGCATTAGCTCTTGTTTTAACAGCACTTATTTTATTTATTCCTGCTAGTTTTGTACCTATTCTGAAAATTGATATTTTGGGGCAAACTCAAGAAGCATCTGTATGGGATAGCGTGCTTGGGCTTTACCATTCTGGCATGGAAGCAATTTCAGTATTAGTATTAATGTGTGGCTTTGCTATTCCCCTTTGTAAACTTCTTTGTCAGCTTTATGTCTTATTAGCGATTTACACTAATAAAGGTAAAGTACTGGCTATTATCTTTTTTAAAACATATCAGCAACTCAAAGAGTGGGGTATGTTAGAAATTTATTTATTAGGTATATTAGTTTCAATTGTCAAATTACATGGTATGGCTCAATTACATATTGGTGTAGGGCTAGCTTGTTTTATCATGCTGTTGTTTGTCCAAGTATGGCTAGAGATTGTTATGAATCAACCACAAACATGGGTATTATTGGAAGAAATAAATGATAGCAACAAGAGCGATTGATAAGGGTATTATTACCTGCCATAGCTGTCATTACTTAGCGAGTATAGATGATCTAAATACTCCTTGTGGGCGTTGTGGTTCAACATTACATATTAGGCGTCCACAATCGATTATGAGAACGTGGTTACTGTTGATCACCGCCACTATTTTATATATTCCTGCCAATTTACTACCGATTATGACGGTTAATTATCTAGGCATGACTACTCCCTCTACCATTATGGAAGGGGTATTAACCTTTATTCATATGGGCGATTGGTTTGTAGGCGGTGTGGTATTTACAGCTAGCATCTTAGTTCCATCAATGAAGCTATTAGGCCTTGCGGTTTTATTAATTTATGTACAACGTGGCCGACATTTACCGCCCAAAGTATGCACAATCATGTTTCGTTTTATCGAATGGATTGGTCGTTGGTCAATGTTGGATATTTTTGTAATTGCCATTATGGTTGCCTTAGTTAATTTTGGTAATCTTTCGACTATTACTGCTGACTGGGGTGCATTAGCCTTTGGTAGTGTGGTGATTATTACCATGTTGGCTGCTATTTCCTTTGATCCTCGTTTAATTTGGGATCATGTTGAAAAAATTGAAAATAATGAGAAACCACTGAATGAGTAAACTAGAAAACGCCAAAAAATCAAAGGAAACTAATTTATCTGCTTTTTGGTTACTTCCTATTGTCGCCTTAGCAGTGACATTATGGCTAGGTTGGCAGTCTTATCAGAACCAAGGGATAACCGTTAAAGTTGAGTTTGAAAACGGTAACGGCATACAAGCCAGTAAAACCAGTGTTATGTATAAAGGTATTGCGATTGGTAAGGTAACTGATCTAACCATTGATACCGACACACGTAAGGTAATAGCAACCCTTGAAATTGAAAAAGAAGCAGCGCCCTATTTAGGTAAAAAATCATTATTTTGGTTAGTGAGTCCAAAAGTTTCTTTAGGCGGTGTGACTGGTTTAGAAACGATAGTTTCAGGTGTTTATATCTCCGTTGAACCTGTTGAAGGTGAGCAGGGTCATAAGTTTGTGGCGTTAAAAGAAGCGCCCTCCCTGTTAGATAATGCGCCAGGATTACATCTAACCCTAAAAGCCAATAAATTAGGCTCATTAGATAAAGGTAGCCCCATCTACTATAAACAACTTAAAGTAGGTGAAGTTAAAAACTACCAACTAGATGATGATCAAAAATCGATTAAAGTTAAAGTCCTTATTTATAAACCTTACGAACATTTAGTGAATCAACAAACACGCTTTTGGAATGCTAGTGGCATAACTGTAACGGGTGGCTTTTCTGGGTTTAAAGTACATGCTGATTCTTTGATTAGCTTAGTGTCTGGCGGTATTTCTTTTGATACTCCAGAGGATCAAGACGACATAGATGTTGCGCTTGATACAGATAAACCGTTTAAACTTTATGAAGATTATGTAGCTGCACAGTCTGGTATTAAAGTTGAGCTAAAATTACATGAATTATCAGGCTTAACAGAAGATAAAACAACCGTGATGAATCAGGGCGTACAAGTAGGTATTTTACGCAAAATAAAAATTGATAAAGATTACACAGGTGCTACTGCTGAACTAAGTTTAGACCCCCGTACAGAAGGCTTACTCCACGAAGGTACTGAATTCTGGGTGGTAAAACCCTCTATTTCTCTTACAGGTATCTCTGGTCTAGAGACTATCGTAAGAGGTAACTATATTGAAGTTCGTTTTTCCAAAAAAGGTGAGCCTACTAGAAAATTCACTATACGTCGCAAAGCACCGCCATTAAATACAGATGCACCAGGCTTACATCTTGTACTAAAAAGTCAGCAATTAGGCTCTCTAGATATCGGTAGCCCTGTTCTCTACAGGCAACTAAAAGTGGGTTCTGTGCAAAGTTACCAACTGTCTCATGACTCGCAAAAAGTTATTATTGGTATTCATATCGAACCCGAATACGCAAAATTAGTGAATACCTCTACCCGTTTCTGGAATGTGAGTGGCATTTCCTTAAAAGGTGGCATGTCTGGTATTGAAGTAAAAAGTGAATCATTACTTACTTTACTGGCAGGTGGTATAGCATTTGATACGCCAAATCCCAAGGCAACTCCCGTTAAAGATGTCAAAGCATTTCCTCTCTATACCAGTGAAGATAAAGCAAAAACAGCGGGTACAACTATTACTTTAAAACTTGATACTACAGAAGGCATTTCTGAAGGCACGTCTATTCGTGTTAGGGGTTTAGAGATAGGTGTGGTCGAAACTATGTCATTAACCAAAGATTTATCAGGTGTCACGGCAACTGCTCGTATAACGCAGGGTAATGACCTTATTAGCCGTAGTAACAGTATATTTTGGGTGGTTAAACCTGAACTTGGTTTATTAAAAACGGCTAATTTAGGTACTCTCATTACAGGTTCTTATATTGAAGTGTTGCCAGGCACTACTTCTGCTAGTAAACAAACAACCTTCCAAGTACGCTCCGAGCCGCCAACTGTAAAAGCACAACAAGAAAAAGGTTTATATCTTGTATTAACAGCTTCACGCAGAGGATCATTAAATATTGGTGTGCCTGTTACTTACCGAGAAATACCTGTTGGTAAAGTGACTAACTTTAAATTATCGCCACAAGCTGATCGCGTGTTTATTGATATATTAATAGAACCTAAATATGCACCTTTGGTAAAAGTTAATTCTCAATTCTGGAATACCAGTGGCATTGGTATTGATGCAGGCCTTTTCAAAGGAGTGAAAGTACGGACTGAATCATTACAAACCATTATGGCAGGAGGTATCGCCTTTGCCACACCTGAAACCAATATGGGCGATGCTGCCACTGCAGGTAGATTCTTCATACTGCATGATGAACCCAAAGAACAATGGCTGAAATGGGCACCTAAAATTCCATTAAAACCTTAAGACCTACGTAAAAAGCCTAATATATTAGGCTTTTCTATCGTCCAAGAACCATTGTTTGCTTTTTTTAATAGAATGGTTTCTCGGCTACTGCTGAAAGGGCCTGGATTTTGCTGAACAATCTCTATTGAATTTTCAGTCACTTTTGAAACTATAGCTACATGGCCATAACGATTAGTTAAAGTACTATCAAACACTAAAATATCTTCTACTTGTGGTTTTACAGTACCATTAGTAAATTGCATAAGATTTCTTTGTGGATTTAGTGTACCAGAAGCAATAGAGGGGTTAAAAAAGCTCTTAGCATGGCCATACGAGTCTGGCATTTTATGTTGAAAACGTTGGTAATAATAACTTTTAATAAACTCTACACATTGATATTTCAAACCTAGATTATAACCATCCGTTGTTATGTTACGTCCCTCTACATGCCCTACACCACCATTATAGTAAACATTTACACCATTAAAATTATCAACAATATCGCCTATTTGCTTGTTAGGATTAAGATTAGCTTTAGTAGCAGTAACATAACCGATCACCACTAAAAGGAGGCTTAAGGTAGTGAAAATCACTATCTTTTTGTTTTTAAAAAACAACTTTAACATCCTGTTTTAACTCACTAATTGTTGATTAATTCCCTGTACTAATCGTTCTAATGCACCTTGATTATGTTGCATAATCTGGTTGCCACCTTGCACCATTTCCTCAATTAAATCATGATTTTCAAATAATCGCTTAAGCTGTAAAAAAAGCTCTTGAGAGTTATTCACCACAGCTAAGGCATGAGCCTCTCGCAATTGATTAGTAATTTCCTGAAAATTATATAGATGTGGGCCACAAATAACGGGTTTATGTAAAGCTACGGGCTCTAAAACATTATGTCCGCCATTATCAACAAGACTTCCACCAACAAATGCTATATCAGCTAATGCATATAAAAACAGTAACTCACCCATGGTATCACCCACTAATACCTGCGTTTGATTAGTTACCCATGTATTATCAGAGCGTTTGATGGTATTAAAATGTTTGGCTGTTAACTCAAATACTTCCTTAAATCGCTCAGGGTGGCGTGGTACTATAATAAGCAATCCATCACGGTATTGTGCTAATAATTGGCGATGCGCCTCTAAAACTATCTCATCTTCACCTGCATGGGTACTCGCTGCAATCCATGTAGGACGATCAGTGCTTTGCCACTTTTTACGCAACTCTTCAGCATTTTTGGTTAACGTTGATTCAATATTAATATCAAATTTAATAGAACCAATCACTGCAACATTTTCTGGTTGAGCGCCTAGTTCAATAAAACGATCAGCTTCTAACTGAGTTTGCACCGCAATCCAATTGATTGATGCAAACATCGGACGTGTTACTTTATGGAATTTAGCATAGCCTTTTGCTGATCTCTCTGAAAGCCTTGCATTAGCCAAAACTACAGGGATACCCCTTTGATGGCAATAAAAAATATGGTTAGGCCAAAGCTCTGTTTCCATAATAATAGCCACTTTAGGCTGTAACTTTTTTAGAAAACGTTTTGCAATACAAGGCGCATCATAGGGCATATAACAGTGTTGCACCCTATCACCAAACAGTGACTTGATACGCTCTGAGCCAGTTGGGGTCATGCATGTGATGGTAATAGGTAAATCTGGATGGTCTTGCAACAGTGCATTGATCATTGGCGCAGCTGCAATACTTTCACCTACTGATACAGCATGAATCCAAATACCATGAGGCTTTAAATTTTTTAATTTAAATGCAAAACGCTCAGCAATACGTTGCTTATACGCTGGGGCTTTCCTAGCCCGCCACAACAAACGCCCTGTGATAACAGGTAGCGCCATATAAAATAATACACTATAAAGAAATCGGTTCATTAATCTATCTACAAATAATCATAATTAACAGTCTATCATTAAAAAACGGCTTGAAATATAGGACTAGATTTGCATAATGCACACTTTAATCAATATTATCCATTAAAAAATAGTTCTACCCTATCTCGATAATACAATATAATTAACTTAGCTAAGTACAACACTTTGGCTTTGTAGAGGAGTCTAACCAATAAGTGAATAGCAAACTTAAATTATATGGATTCAATAATCTAACCAAGACCTTAAGCTTTAATATATATGATATCAGCTATGCTGAAACCCATGAAGACCAACAAGCCTATATTCGCTATATTGATGAAGTATATGACGCTGAACGTCTAACTCAGATACTAACCGAAGTTGTTGATATCATAGGGGCGAATATCCTTAATATTGCGCGTCAAGATTATGATCCACAGGGGGCTAGCGTTACTATCTTAATCTCAGAGCAGCCAGTCGCGGAGACTGATGTTGATTACGATACTGAATCACCAGGCCCATTACGCGACACAATCTTAGCCCACCTTGATAAAAGCCATATAACTGTTCATACCTACCCTGAAGTTCATCCTGTTGAAGGCATTGCCACCTTTCGTGTAGACATCGATGTCTCAACTTGTGGAGTGATCTCTCCCTTAAAAGCACTTAACTACCTAATTCATCAGTTTGATTCTGACATCGTTACTGTTGACTATCGTGTTCGTGGCTTTACCCGTGATATTGAAGGTAAAAAATTATTTATTGATCACGAAATTAATTCTATTCAGAATTACCTTTCTGAAGATACACGTACTAATTACCAAATGATGGATGTAAATGTTTATCAAGAAAATTTATTTCATACCAAAATGTTATTGAAAAATTTTGTGTTGGAAAACTATCTATTTGGCGACGCAACTAATAATTTATCGGATCAACAGCGCGAAAAAGTCAGCGCCAGCTTACGTCATGAAATGTTAGAAATTTTCTACGGCCGTAATATACCAAAGAATAAAATCTCTAATTAGCAACAATAAAAAAGCCCCAAATTTGGGGCTTTACTATTTATTTAAATATGGTTTATTTAGATATGGTAAGTGGTTTTAGTCATTACTTTAGAAAGTAACGTCATACCCATCTTAACAGGTGTTGGAAACCTTATACCGCCTGCGGCTATTGCAGTAGTAGAATGTTTTTCTTCATCAACTCGCATTTGTTCTAGTATAGCTCGCGATTTTTCATCATCAGTAGGTATTTGTTCTAAATGCTCATCTAAATGTTTGCACACTTGATCTTCAATAGCAGCCACAAATCCTAAACTTAAACGGTCACTAATCAAACCAGCCGCAGCACCCATGCCAAAAGATAATCCATAAAATAATGGGTTTAAAATACTTGGTTTTTGTCCTAACTCTCTTACCCGCTCTTCACACCATGCTAAGTGGTCAATTTCTTCTTCAGCAGCCTTTTCCATGGCTTCTCTTACTTCAGGTAACTTTGCTGTTAAGGCTTGCCCTTGGTATAACGCTTGGGCGCAAACTTCGCCTGTGTGATTAATCCGCATTAAGCCAGCAACATGTTTGCTTTCCTGCTCGGTTAAATCAGCATCTGTATGGGTTTTAGCAGGCGAAACACGATAAGGCGATCCTGAAAAAGGTAGCAAAGTACGTAAAGCAGAATTCACTTGCATTAATAACTTATCAGCAGGTGTGTAATGACGTTGATTTGCCATGGAGACCTCGTTATAAAATCGAATAAAATTTAACTACTAACCGGGTGGCCAATCTAATTGACGCTGTCCTAATACATGCATATGGATATGGTAGACAGTTTGCCCACCTAACTCATTGCAATTCATCACTACTCTGAATCCTTCCTCGCACGCTAGCTTTTTAGCTAAACGCTGAGCAGTTAATAAGATATGTCCTGCTACTTCTTTATCTTCTTCCTGTAAATCGTCCAATGTAGCAATATGCTTTTTAGGAATCACTAAAAAATGTACAGGGGCTTTTGGATCAATATCGTGAAACGCATAAACCTGTTCATCTTCATAAATCAATTTAGAGGGTATATCACCCTTAATAATTTTACAGAATAAGCAATCATCCATTATTTGATCTCCATCTAATTACTTATTAAGAGTTTATCTTATCTTGGGAAGTGGTTACTTCTTGGTTTCTTCTACTAGCACGTAATTTAAAAGTAAGCACTACACAAATAAAAAATAATGCAGGTAAAATATAAATTAGCGTCATATAGTAATGGAAAGCCATTCGTTTCGTCGCAAGTGATAATTCTAGTTTTGGCTCACAAACGCCTCTTTTTAAACTAATTTCTTGTTTGGTTTCTTGGGCGATCGTCTGATTATAGCAAGAAGACCTAATCATATAGAGCGCAACACATTGTGTGGTAAAACCAACAATCAAAATAACCCATAGTGCAATTGTTAAACGCTTCATCATTATTTAGCTCTCATGTACATACAATTATAACGATTATAAATTTAGTTGATGATAAGAATTATCACTTAAAATAGACAAGATGTCATTCATCTTTTACTGAAAAAGTTGGTTATTATAACGCTTATTAACAATACCACCAGAAATAAAATTACGCACCCTATAATGTTCAACTGGTATAAATTACTTACAATTTAGCCATTATCTAGCGTAACAGAAAAAATACTACCGATTTCCTCACTAGAAATAACATACACTTGCCAATGTTGATGGGTACAAATCCGTTTGACTAAAGATAAACCAAGGCCTAAGCCCTCACCACGATTACTGCCTCTGACAAAAGCCTGAAAAATAGCTTGTTGCTTATCCTGTGGTACACCAACTCCCGTATCTTGAACAAGGAAACTCTCATCATCAATCACTAACCTTACTTCTCCCTGCTCTGTATAATGCCATGCATTACGTAGTAAGTTGGAGATCACCGTTTTTAATAACGTCTTGTTGTAGGTGTTGCTAGTAGAGGATTTAACCTCAAAAATAAAATCTATTCCCTTTTCTTTAAATTTTTCTGACCAAACTTCTGCTAGCTCTTTCGCTAAATTTAGTAATGTTGTTTGATCCCCTACTATGCGATTATTTTCGATACGAGCTAACATTAAGAATGTTTGCACTAATTCATTCATGTCTTTATTAGCCGTGCTAATTCTATTAATCTGTTGTAATTGCCCTGAGGAAAGTTCTTTCGATTCTAATAACAGTAATTCACAACTAGTTGCTATTACCATTAGCGGTGTTCTCAGCTCATGACTCACATCACTGGTAAACAAACGCTCTCTTTCTAATGCAGATTGTAATTCACCAAAAGCTCTTTCAAATGCAGTTGCTAGTTGCCCTACCTCATCATCTGCGTATTGGTTATTAAGGGATATATTGATTGCTTTATTTTTAGTACAATTTATTTTATCCACTTCCTTTGCCAGTTTTATGATAGGCGCCAGAATACGGTTAGCTAATAATTTACCCAAAATTAATGAAACAATTAATGACCCAATAAATCCTACAAAGACTACTAGGAGTAGCATTTGTTCACGGGTTTCAAACTCAGTTTGGTCTTTAACAATCAAATAACTTTGCTGATCAATTGTTTCTTTATACGCATAATAAGCAGCCCCTTCTCTAAATATAACTTCTGAGAAGCCATCTTTTATATTTTTAAACTTTTCGGGAATAGGATAATTTGCTTGTGGATCTGTTGTATAAAAATCCGTATCTTGACTGAGTTTCTGAATCCTCTCATGGGACATTTGACTGTTCAAAATCTCTTCAAGGTTATCACTTAAACCTTGTGATACAAAATGCTCTTCTAATGTATGTACAATAAGAAAAATACTAATTGAAGACACACCAGCAACAATTAATGTCATTAAGAAGAATGCAATAACTATACGTTTTTTTAAAGGTTGTTTAAGGCGCATCAACAGACTCTGCTAATTTATAACCTAGCTTAGGTATGGTATGAAGCAATGGTTTATCAAAAGGTTTATCTATAATCTGCCTTAATTGGTGTATATGACTACGCAATATATCTGTGTCAGGTATTTCATCGCCCCACACTTGTTGTTCTAAAATTTCTCGACGAACAACATTCGGGCTTTTTTTCATTAATACCTCTAGTAGCTTAAGTGCTAACGGTGTCAACTTCAACGTAACACCTGCACGCTGCACCACAAAAGTATCTAAATTATAAATTAAATCACCTACCTGTAATAAATACTGGCCAACACCTTGAGAGCGTCTAATCACTGCCTCTATACGTGCCACTAATTCGGCCAAGGCAAAAGGTTTAATTAAATAATCATCAGCTCCTGTTTTAAAACCAGCTATTCGGTCATCAATAGAGTCACGTGCGGTCAACATTATAATGGGTACAGTTTTACGAGGATCAGAACGCAATAATTTACAAACCTCTAAACCATCCATCCCTGGCAACATAATATCTAACACGATAAGATCATAAAAATTTTCAGTCGCTAGATTAAGCCCCGTTATGCCATTTTGCGCACAATCAACGTCATACCCTTTAATTGAAAGGTAATCAACTACATTAATTAGAATGTCTTTATTATCTTCAATAACCAATATTTTCATAATAGTCCTATTATAGAATATTAAACTATACTTATCATTTTTCTAACAAATCTTTTACATTTTTGGCTAAAAGCATTCTAATTAAAAAACAGCTTAATGCTATACTTGTCCACTATATTAAAAACTATCTTTATACGCTATGTTTCATATCATTTTATTTCAACCTGAAATTCCTCCCAATACTGGTAATATTATCCGTCTTTGTGCCAATATTGGTTGCCAGTTACATCTCATCAAACCGTTAGGCTTTATCTTGGATGATAAGCGCTTACGCCGAGCAGGGCTTGATTACCACGAGTTCGCTAATGTTAAACAGTATGATAGCTTAGAGGACTGTTTAGAGGCGCTAGATCATCCTAGGCTTTTTGCTTTTACTACGAAAGCAACTCATATTTATAGTGATGTCCCGTATCAATTAGGTGATGCTCTACTTTTCGGCCCTGAAACACGTGGCTTGCCAATGGATATTTTAAATAGCCTTGAGCCTCAACAAAAAGTAAAGCTACCTATGCAACCCAATAGTCGTAGCTTAAATCTATCTAATACGGTAGCCATTGCAAGCTATCAGGTATGGCAACAACTTGGTTATAAACTAAAAACTTAGCTTGCACTATCGAATAACAAATTAGACAATAACAACTTGTACTTAATTTTAGTTTAAGTATCTAACCTAAATAGGTGACTTGAAAAATAATTAATAAATTCTCGAGGATTAATATATGACTAATAAAGCGAGCTTCGTTTGGGATGATCCATTACTGTTAGATCAGCAGTTGACTGAAGAAGAGCGTATGGTGCGTAATACTGCTCAACAGTTTGCCCAAGATAAATTAGCTCCCCGCGTTTCCAATGCATTCCGTAATGAAACAACTGACCCTAATATTTTCCGTGAAATGGGAGAAACGGGATTACTTGGTTGTACTATTCCAGAAGCCTATGGTGGCAGCGGTTTAAATTATGTTTGCTATGGCCTTATCGCTCGTGAAGTTGAACGTGTTGACTCAGGCTACCGTTCTATGATGAGTGTGCAATCCTCTTTAGTAATGGTACCTATTAATGAATTTGGTACTGAAGCGCAAAAACAAAAGTATCTTCCTAAATTAGCCACTGGCGAATGGATTGGTTGCTTTGGCTTAACTGAACCTAATCATGGTTCAGATCCCGGTGGAATGGAAACTCGCGCTCGTAAAGTAGATGGTGGTTATCAATTATCAGGCAATAAAATGTGGATCACCAATAGTCCTATTGCTGATGTCTTTGTGGTATGGGCAAAAGACGATGAAGGTAAGATTCGTGGCTTTATCCTTGAAAAAGGCTGGAAAGGTCTTTCTGCGCCTGCGATACATGGCAAAGTAGGCTTAAAAGCATCTATTACAGGTGAAATCGTGATGGATAGCGTATTTGTACCTGAAGAAAATGCTTTCCCTGATGTTAGAGGATTAAATGGACCTTTCACTTGCTTGAACTCTGCACGTTTTGGTATTGCATGGGGGGCTTTAGGCGCAGCAGAAGACTGCTGGCATGTGGCTCGCCAGTATGTATTAGACCGTAAACAATTTGGTCGTCCTTTAGCGGCTAATCAGCTAATCCAAAAGAAACTAGCTGATATGCAAACTGAAATCACGTTAGGCTTACAAGGCTGCTTACGTTTAGCACGTATGAAAGATGAGGGTACTGCTGCGGTTGAAATCACTTCTATTATGAAACGTAACTCTTGTGGTAAAGCACTAGATATCGCTCGTTTAGCTCGTGATATGTTAGGTGGTAATGGCATTAGTGATGAGTTCAGTATTGCCCGTCATTTAGTCAATCTTGAAGTAGTAAATACCTATGAAGGAACCCATGATATTCATGCGTTAATTCTTGGTCGTGCGCAAACTGGTTTGCAGGCATTCTACTAATAGATAATCCACAGCAGATTGATTCATGTCGTAATAAATGATTCAATCTGCTATAAAATAATTATAATAATAATGAATTCTAAAACTGAAGGATAATCTTATGGCTTACAAACATCTACTCGTTGCGATTGATCTAACTGAAGAAAGTCCACACGTTATACAACAAGCTACTGAACTGGCAAATTTATACCAAGCTAAGATTTCATTAATCCATATTTTAGAACCTGTATCACTCGCTTTTGGCGGTGATGTACCCATGGATTTATCAACTCTACAGCAAGAACAAATGCAACACGCTCGAGAAAGATTAGATATCTATATCACTGATTATCCTACCTTAACTAGTGAACAATGCTTCTTATGTTATGGCCAAGCTCGCCAAGAAATTCATCGGGTTGCACAAGAAAATGATTGTGATCTTATTGTAGTAGGCAGTCATGGTCGTCATGGGCTTGCTTTATTATTAGGTTCAACCACTAAAGATTTATTACAGAACGCACCGTGTGATATTTTAGCTATCGCTTTACAACACAAAACCACTAATGAATAACTACATAACTTCCATAGGGCTATATTAGTAATAGCCCTATTATCCTGTTATTTTCTTCTTCCAAGGTAACGCTTTTCTAAAAGCTTTCAAGGCTTGTTTTAATATATCTAAAGAATTTTGTCCTGCATATTGTTGCGCAATAAAGGCTTCATGAAATGCTTTAATCTGTTTTTGATAGTTTGGTAACGCTTGCATAGCTCTCAATGCAAAATCTGTTGGTCCTTCACCTATCTCTCGTCTAATACCATGTGTAGCAAGTAGTTTTTCAAACTGCTGATAATATCTAAGCACAGGATCTTGTTCACGCTTCCATGGTTTAAATAATAGGAGCATCCATATTGCTGTGATTAAAATAATACCTATAACTAACAATACGCCTAAATAAGTAAGGTTGGTTTTACCAAATAACCGTTGCAAGATACCGCGTTGTTGGTCACTATTATAACTAGAGATAAAAATATCCCATTCATTATTAAAATTTTCCCAACCCATACGTAACTTAGTTAAAATACTATCCGCACCATACCCTATCAAAGCATTATTGCCTGTTTGTGCCTGCTCTTCTTCCGATAATGCTTCATTCAACCCTCTTTCAATACGACTTGGTGCCACTTGAAAAGTAGGATCAATGGTTACCCAACCTTTTCCTTGCTCCCAATATTCAACCCATGCATGTGCATCAAACTGACGAACCTGTACAAAATTACCCGCAGTATTTATTTCACCACCTTGGTAACCAAGAATTACCCTAGCAGGGACTCCAGCTGCCCTTAAAATAAAAGTAGTAGCACTGGCATAATGTTCACAAAACCCTCTTTTAGTATCAAAAAAGAAAGCATCAACACTATTTTGCCCTAGATCTGGGGTATTCAATGTATAATGGTATGGTTCATTATGAAAACGTTTTAATAAAGCATCAACGATCTGACTAGTATTTCCTTGATAAGTTTTTCTTAACTCCTCACCAAACGCTCTAGCACGAGGGTCACTATTATTAACAGGAAGCTGTTGATTAATATTTGTACGAGGTGTTCTATCAGGTTCCTTTAATGCATTAAATGTTGAAGTTAGTTGATATGAATAAACTGTATCAATTGGTTTATTACGTTCTAAATGAAAGTCTGCTAAACGAGCTACCTGATTGGGTAAAGTTTGTGCTGTATCTAAGGCTATAACCCAAGTTTGTGAGCTGGGTTGCATAATAATGTTGTAACTCGTTTCATCTCTATTATTTGGTATAGCGCGCCAAGACGGTTCCCTACCTATACTATACTCAACATCCCATGCTTGACTCCAAGTACGACCGTTATAACTTTCTAGGGTCAAAGCTCGCCAATATAATTTATTTCGCGGTGGGATATTGCCATCTGTAAATGTTGCCCTTAATACCAATTCTGATGACTTAGTCATATTAGCAATCTCACCAGGTGTCATTTTATTTGAAACACCTGTGGTTTGCTGTTTTTTAGGCATAGGTAAGGTCCATAAAGGATCTAACCGCGGAAAAAAGAAGAATAAGACAAGCATTAAGGGTATAGCTTGTAATAATAAAATAGTCGCTAACTTCATGGTAGCCAATGGATGGATAGCTAATTTTATTTGATTAAGCCCTATTAAAGCAGCCATTAAAGTTACTATAGGCAATAATGAATAACTAACCCATGCAAAGCTATTATCATAAAGATAAAGTGAAGTGACTACTAAAAAACCTATATAAAGAATAACTAGTGCATCTCGTTTGGTTTTTAGTTCAATTAATTTTAATGAAAAAGCCGCGACAAGTAATGCTAGCCCCCCCTCTAATCCTAAAACAGTACCACGTGTGAAATAAATACCAATACCAATAATAACTATCAAGCCAACTTTGATAATTTTATTGGGATAATTAAATTTCATTCGGTAAATTTGGATACGCCATACAGCACAGCCTAGCCATAGACCCAATGTCCACCATGGCAAATAAAATAATAGTGGGAAAATAGCCAATGCTTGAGCAATTAATAACCACGTTAAACCATTGCGAGTAACTAATGCAGTATTTTCTGTCATTGTGTTACTCCATGCATGGCTAAGGCATATAATGCTGCTAGTTTATGTTTATCGCCTATGGATGGCGCTAATTCAAACCCAGGTAATCTTACACCATAAGGCTGCTGCTCTTGTTCTAGCTTCAATACCCAAAAACAAAGCACAGATAAACGGTGTTCAACACTTCCATCAACTTGATCAAAATCTAACCAAGGCTCCTTACCTGCCAGTGCGGAAAAATCCCTTACAAAAAGCCCCTGACCTTTAGAAAAAGATTTCCAGTTAACCAAGCGCATAGAATCCCCTGGTTGATAAGTTCGTAACCCCTGAAAATCATCAACGCCTTTTCCGTGTGCATGTAAACCTTCTTCTTCCTTACCTGCGTGGCCAAGTGTTGATATCACCCCTTCAATAGGTTTAGGATAAACAACCACTTTAAATAATAGATTAATTTGCACCCAAGTGACAAATAATCCTAATGGAAACTGGGTTTCTAAATGGACTTTTCCTGGAGAAAAAACACCACGCTTTTTGGCTAATTTTGCTAACAGTATTTCAGCACCTGCTAACTTATCAATATCTATTAACTGTAAATGATTATCTTCTTGTTTTTTTCGACTATCATTCCAAATAACTGCTATCGCTTGCCGTGTTGCGCCTTTAGTCACCTCCAAGCGCATTCTGAAATTAGCCAAATCTCCTGCAAAAACAGGCTCTGCTCCTGCATTTATTAGCTTAATTCCAGAGAGATTCCGACAGGTATGGATAATGGTAAGAAACATCACTGCGCTTAATAAAAAACACAATCCATACGCTAAGTTATTTTGGTAATTAATACCTACCAATAAAATAATAAGGAGTAATAATATAAAGGCCAAACCTGCCTTAGTAGGCAGTACATATACCCGTTTACTATTAAGCGAAATTTCTCGACCAACAAGCATGCGCTTATCAACCCATTTTTCAAATTGCTTACTAATAATAGCCATTAGATAACAGGAACTTTCGTCAATAGCTGTTGCACCAACGCTCCACCCTGCTGCCCTATTTGGTCATGTAAGCGATGTCCCACCACAGCTGGTAAAACTGCTTGCACATCCTCTGGAATCACGTAATCACGACCTGCTAAATAAGCCCAAGACCTAGCAGCTGCTAACAATCCCAAACTAGCTCGAGGAGATAACCCTTCACCAAAACCATCCTCCACACGAGATAATGTAACTATTCTTAAAATGTAATCAATAATAGCTTCACTGGTTTTTATTTGAGGAATGATTGCTTGTGCTTGTTTTAATTCTTGATGAGTTAAAATAGGATCTATATTAGGTAGAATAGTGCGTCTTGACTGCCCCATCAATAAGGCTTTTTCTGCTGCTTGTGCAGGATAACCCAAAGATAATCGCATTAAAAAACGGTCTAATTGTGAATCAGGTAATGCGAATGTTCCCCCTTGATTAGAAGGATTTTGCGTAGCAATTACAAAAAAAGGATCTGGTAATAATCTTGTCATTCCTTCGATAGTAACCTGCCCTTCTTCCATAGCTTCCAATAAAGCACTTTGGCTTTTAGGGGTAGCGCGGTTGATTTCATCTGCTAACACTAACTCAACAAAAATAGGCCCAGGATGAAATATAAACTCACCTGTATTCTTATCAAACACTGAAGTGCCTAAAATATCACCAGGCAATAAATCAGAAGTAAATTGAATACGTTGAAAAGTTAGCCCCATCACTCTAGCTAATGCTTGGCTTAATGTCGTTTTACCCATTCCAGGTAAATCTTCTAATAACAAATGACCTTTTGCCAGTAAACAGGTAACCGCTAACCGAACTTGTAAATCTTTTCCCAACACTACTTTATTAACGATATTAATACAGTTATTAAGTTTGGTAAGCATCTAATATTCCTTTGATAACACAGCTATATCTAAACAGTTAGAGCAGACTACGAGAGTAGTTAACTAATATTAACTAACAGTAGCTATTGAGCTAAACGTAAAATCTAACAGTTAATAGTACAAGATTCTACAAAATAATTGTAAAACAATTTACTTAAAGAATAATGAGATTAGTAATTTTATTGGTAGAAATAAACTTTATCCCTATTTTTTTCTACACCTTTAATAATAAAAAAGCCCAACATAAGTTGGGCTTTTTAACAAGTAAACCCTAATTATTTAAGGATTTTAGATACAACACCTGCACCTACTGTACGACCACCTTCACGAATAGCGAAACGTAAACCGTCTTCCATCGCGATTGGGTTAATTAAAGTAACAACCATTTTCACGTTATCACCTGGCATAACCATTTCAGTACCTTCTGGTAATTCACAAGAACCAGTTACGTCAGTAGTACGGAAGTAGAATTGTGGACGGTAGCCTTTGAAGAAAGGAGTGTGACGACCACCTTCTTCTTTTGACAAAATGTACACTTCACATTCAAACTCAGTGTGAGGAGTGATAGAACCTGGTTTAGCTAATACTTGACCACGTTCAACGTCTTCACGCTTAGTACCACGTAATAATGCACCAATGTTCTCACCTGCACGACCTTCGTCTAGCAATTTACGGAACATTTCAACACCAGTACAGGTAGTTTTAGTCGTAGGACGTAAGCCAACGATTTCAATTTCTTCACCAGTCTTAACAATACCACGCTCAACACGGCCAGTTACCACAGTACCACGACCAGAGATTGAGAACACGTCTTCGATTGGCATTAAGAATGGTTGATCGATAGCACGTACAGGCTCAGGGATATACGAATCTAAAGTTTCAACTAGTTTACGAACTGCTGAAACACCGATTTCGTTATCATCTTTACCTTCTAATGCCATTAATGCAGAACCGATAATGATAGGAGTATCATCACCTGGGAAGTCGTAGCTGTTTAATAAGTCACGAACTTCCATCTCTACTAATTCGATCAACTCAGCATCATCAACCATGTCTGCTTTGTTTAAGAATACCACGATGTAAGGTACACCTACTTGACGAGACAATAAGATGTGCTCACGAGTTTGTGGCATAGGACCATCAGCAGCTGAACAAACAAGGATAGCACCATCCATTTGTGCAGCACCAGTGATCATGTTTTTAACATAGTCAGCATGGCCTGGGCAGTCAACGTGCGCGTAGTGACGAGCTGGAGAGTCGTACTCTACGTGAGATGTATTAATAGTAATACCACGAGCCTTTTCTTCTGGAGCATTATCGATTTGGTCGAATGCTTTAGCAGAACCACCCCAAGTATCAGAGCACACTTTAGTTAATGCTGCTGTTAGAGTAGTTTTACCATGGTCCACGTGACCGATTGTACCTACGTTTACGTGGGGTTTGTTACGTTCAAATTTTTCCTTAGCCACGAGAATAAACCTCTTATCAAATCAAATGGAAATATTAACCTTGTTTTTTACTAATTGCTTCAGCAATATTTGATGGTGCCTCAGCATATTTCAAGAACTCCATAGAGTAACTTGCACGACCCTGAGACATTGAGCGAACATCGGTAGCATAACCGAACATTTCACCCAATGGAACTTCTGCTCTAATAACTGTACCAGAAACAGAATCTTCCATACCCTGAATCATACCACGACGGCGGTTAAGGTCACCCATTACATCGCCCATGTAGTCTTCAGGAGTTACCACTTCAACTTTCATAATAGGCTCTAACAACACTGCTCCACCTTTGGTAGAAAGTTGTTTAGTTGCCATTGAAGCAGCAAATTTAAATGCCATCTCGGAAGAGTCAACATCATGGTATGAACCATCAAATACTGTTGCTTTTAAACCTAACAGAGGATAACCGGCAACCACACCGTTTTTCATCTGTTCTTCAATACCCTTCTGGATAGCTGGAATATATTCTTTAGGAATAGCACCACCAACGATTTCGTTAATAAATACTAGACCTTCTTGCCCTTCATCAGCAGGAGCAAAACGAATCCAACAATGACCATATTGACCACGACCACCTGATTGACGAACGTATTTACCTTCAACTTCACAGGTATTACGAATCGCTTCACGGTAAGCAACTTGTGGTTTACCAATATTAGCCTCAACACCAAATTCGCGTTTCATACGATCAACGATGATGTCTAAATGCAACTCACCCATACCAGAAATAATGGTTTGACCTGATTCTTCATCTGTTTTAACACGGAATGAAGGGTCTTCTTGAGCTAATTTACTTAAAGCAAGACCCATTTTTTCTTGGTCAGCTTTAGTTTTTGGCTCAACAGCTACCGAAATAACTGGTTCTGGGAAATCCATACGCTCAAGGATAATTTGCTTGTCGTTATCGCATAAAGTATCACCTGTAGTAACATCTTTCATACCGATAAGCGCAGCAATATCACCTGCACGTACTTCATCAATTTCTTTACGATCGTTAGCATGCATTTGCACCATACGACCAACACGCTCTTTTTTACCCTTTACAGAGTTAATCACAGAGTCGCCTGATTTTAGTACACCTGAATAAACACGTACGAAAGTTAACGTTCCTACGAATTTATCAGAAGCAATTTTAAATGCTAACGCTGAGAATGGTTCGCTGTCATCTGCATGACGCTCATCATGTTTCTCTTCATCATCTGGATCAGTTCCTTTAATAGCAGGAATTTCATCAGGTGCTGGTAAGAATTGAATCACCGCATCTAGCACTAATGGTACACCTTTATTTTTAAAGGAAGAACCACACACTGCAGGCACAATTTCATTAGCTAATGTACGAATACGTAGGCCAGCAACGATATCTTCATAAGATAAGTCACCTTCTTCTAAGTATTTATTCATTAACTCTTCATTCGCTTCAGCCGCAGCTTCAACCATGTTAGAACGGTATTCTTCAGCTTGTGCTTGTAACTCAGCTGGAATTTCTTCTTCGCGATAAGTTACACCTTTATCATCTTCATTCCAATAGATTGCTTTCATTTTTAATAAATCTACTTGGCCTTGGAAGTTATCCTCAGCACCAATTGGAAGTTGAATTGGTACAGGTGTATGACCTAAACGATTTTTGATTTGGTCAACAACACGTAAGAAATTAGCACCAGCACGGTCCATTTTATTAACGTACACAACACGAGGTACGCAATATTTATTTGCTTGACGCCATACAGTTTCAGATTGTGGTTCAACACCAGAAGTACCACAAAACACTACTACTGCACCATCAAGTACACGTAATGAACGCTCTACTTCAATAGTAAAGTCAACGTGACCAGGAGTATCAATTACGTTAACACGATAATTATCAAACTGCTTACTTGAGCCAGACCAAAACGCTGTTGTTGCAGCAGAAGTAATAGTAATACCGCGCTCTTGTTCTTGTTCCATCCAGTCCATGGTGGCAGCACCATCATGAACCTCACCTAATTTGTGATTTACACCGGTATAGAACAGAATACGTTCTGTAGTGGTAGTTTTACCAGCATCAACGTGCGCACAGATACCAATATTACGATAACGATTAATAGGAGTTGTACGAGCCATAAGGTCCTCGTTAAATAATTAATACAGTTAGAAACGATAGTGAGAGAATGCTTTGTTGGCTTCAGCCATACGATGCACGTCTTCACGCTTCTTAACTGCTGCTCCTTTACCTTCAGAAGCATCTAATAATTCACCCGCTAGTCTAAGCGCCATAGATTTTTCACCGCGCTTACGGGAAGCATCTACTAACCAGCGCATTGCTAGCGCATTACGGCGTGATGGGCGTACTTCTACCGGCACCTGATAAGTTGCACCACCTACACGGCGTGACTTTACTTCTACTAAGGGAGCGATAGCCTCAAGTGCTTTTTCGAAGAACTCTAAAGGTTGCTCGGTATTTTTACGCTGTTTAATGGTTTCAAGCGCGCCGTAAACGATACGTTCGGCGACTGCTTTTTTACCACTTTCCATCACGTGATTGATAAACTTAGCGAGAATTTGACTTCCATACTTAGGATCATCAAGAATTTCACGCTTCGCTGCTACACGACGTCTTGGCATTGGATAAGCCCTCTAAAACGGTCTTCAGGTTAGTTCGGGATAATCCCGTCCTTACTCTTATCGACTCAAAAAAATTAAAAAATTACTTAGGACGCTTCGCGCCATATTTTGAACGACCTTGCTTACGGTCTTTAACACCAGTGGTATCTAAAGAACCACGCACAGTATGATAACGCACACCTGGCAAGTCTTTAACACGACCACCACGGATTAGTACCACACTATGCTCTTGCAAGTTATGACCTTCACCACCAATGTATGAAGTCACTTCGTATCCATTAGTTAAACGCACACGACATACTTTACGCATAGCCGAGTTTGGTTTTTTAGGTGTAGTTGTGTAAACACGTACACAAACTCCACGACGTTGGGGGCAGCGCTGCAAAGCTGGCACGTCACTTTTTTCGACGAGACGCTTGCGAGGCTTGCGCACCAATTGATTAATTGTTGCCATCTATCGCTCCACGAAACATTTTTACAACATAATAAAAATGGCGAGGCAAAACCCCGCCAAATTTAGGGATATAAAGTCTAAAGACAATCAATCCCTACGTCAAGCAAACAATGATATTTTGTCAATATAACTTAATTTTCTGTTAAGTTTAATGCTTCTGTTAATGCTGCTTCCACTTCATCAGCACTCACTTGCGCATTTGGATCAATATCACGTTTTTGTTTGCGTTCATTATGGTAAGTTAAACCTGTACCTGCTGGTATCAAGCGACCAACCACAACGTTTTCTTTAAGTCCACGTAAATAATCACGTTTGCCTGTTACCGCTGCTTCAGTAAGAACACGTGTTGTTTCTTGGAATGAAGCCGCAGAGATAAAGGACTCAGTAGATAATGAAGCTTTAGTAATACCTAATAAAATTCGCTCATATTTTGCTGGGAATTTATTAGCTGCTGCTAGCTCTTCATTTTCTTCAAGTACTTTGGTTAATTCTGCTTGATCGCCTTTGATTAAGCTTGAATCACCTGTTTCAGAAACTTCCACTTTACGTAACATTTGGCGTAAGATCGTTTCAATATGCTTATCGTTAATCTTCACACCTTGTAAACGATAAACTTCTTGAATTTCTTGCACGATATAATGTGCTAAAGCAGAAACACCTAATAAACGTAAAATATCGTGTGGATTACTTGGGCCATCCGAAATTACTTCACCACGGCTTACTTGCTCACCTTCAAACACGTTCAGGTGACGCCATTTTGGAATTAACTCTTCGTATGGCTCTGCACCATCAGTTGGCGTAATCACTAAACGACGTTTACCTTTAGTTTCTTTACCGAAAGAAATCGTACCACTTATTTCTGCAAGAATTGCAGGCTCTTTCGGACGACGCGCTTCAAACAAGTCAGCTACACGAGGTAGACCACCCGTAATATCACGAGTCTTAACCGTTTCAGTTGGGATACGGGCAATAACTTCACCGATACCAATCTTCGCACCATCAGTAATATTTACTAAGGCATTAGCAGGTAATAAGTATTGTGCTGGTACATCAGTACCTGGTAATAATAAATCTTTACCTTTCGCATCAATTAATTTAACCGCAGGACGAATATCTTTACCTGCCACAGGACGATCTTTAGGATCCATTACCTGAATATTAGTCAAACCAGTTAGTTCATCAGCTTGACGTTTAATGGTAATACCTTCTTCCATACCTACGAAAGAAACCATACCCTCAACTTCAGAAACAATTGGGTGAGTACTTGGATCCCATTTAGCAATTACAGCGCCTGCGGCTACCTTATCACCATCATTAATAGTAATTACTGCACCATAAGGTAATTTATAACGCTCACGCTCACGGCCAAACTCATCGGCAACCGCTAACTCACCTGAACGAGATACAGCTACTAAAGCACCATCAGCACGCACAACATGTTTTAAGTTATGTAAACGTACTGTTCCACCGTTCTTCACTTGAACGCTATCAGCTGCTGCACTACGGCTAGCCGCACCACCGATATGGAAGGTACGCATGGTTAACTGGGTACCTGGCTCACCAATTGATTGAGCAGCAATAACACCAACAGATTCACCCATGTTTACAAGGTGACCACGTGCTAAATCACGACCATAACATTGAGCACATAAACCATAACGCGATTCACAGGTGATTGGTGAACGTACAAATATTTCATCAACATTCATGTGCTCAACAAATTCAACCCATTTCTCATCAAGCAATGTTCCTGCTGGAATGATCACATCATTTTTGCTACCTGGTTTGATAACATCATTAGCAACCACGCGACCTAATACTCGCTCAGCTAATGGCTCAACCACTTCACCGCCTTCAATATAGGCTGTCATTAATAAGCCTTGATCTGTACCACAATCACGCTCATTTACTACCAAGTCTTGTGCTACATCTACTAGACGACGAGTTAAGTAACCAGAGTTAGCTGTTTTTAACGCTGTATCTGCTAAACCTTTACGTGCACCGTGGGTAGAAATAAAGTATTGTAATACATTTAAGCCTTCACGGAAGTTAGCAATAATTGGGGTTTCGATAATAGAACCATCTGGTTTAGCCATCAAACCACGCATACCTGCTAACTGACGAATCTGTGCTGCAGAACCCCGCGCACCTGAGTCAGCCATCATATACATAGAGTTGAAAGACTCTTGCTCTACTTCTTTACCTTCGCGATCTATAACCTTTTCTTTGGAAAGGTTAGCCATCATCGCTTTTGATACTTCATCGTTAGCTTTTGACCAAAGGTCAATTACCTTATTATACTTCTCACCTTGTGTTACCAAACCAGAAGCATATTGGCTTTCAATCTCTTTCACTTCACGGGTAGCACTTTCAATAATACGTCTTTTCTCATCAGGAATAACGAAGTCATTCACTCCGATAGATACGCCTGATAAGGTAGAGTATGCAAAACCTGTGTACATTAATTGGTCAGCAAAAATTACGGTGTCTTTTAATCCCACTGTACGATAAGCTTGGTTAATTAGCTTAGAAATTGCTTTCTTTTTCATGGGTTGGTTAACCACATCAAAAGACAAGCCTTCTGGTACAATTTGGAATAACAATGCGCGACCAATCGTTGTATCAACAATACGCGTATTTTTAGTCACTTCACCTGTATCACGATCTTTTACAGTCTCATTAATACGTACTTTTACTTTAGCATGTAGTGCTGCTTCACCTGAACGATAAGCGCGATCTACTTCTTGTAAGTCAGCAAAGGCACGACCTTCACCTTTTGCATTGACTGCATCACGAGTCATATAGTAAAGACCTAATACCACGTCCTGTGAAGGAACGATAATAGGCTCACCATTGGCTGGTGATAATACGTTGTTAGTAGACATCATTAACGCACGCGCTTCTAATTGCGCTTCAATGGTTAATGGCACGTGTACTGCCATTTGGTCACCGTCGAAGTCAGCGTTATAAGCCGCACATACTAACGGATGTAACTGAATAGCTTTACCTTCAATTAATACAGGTTCAAACGCTTGAATACCTAAGCGGTGCAGCGTAGGTGCACGGTTTAATAGTACTGGATGTTCGCGGATTACATCAGCTAAAACGTCCCATACTTCTGGTAACTCACGCTCCACCATTTTCTTAGCAGCTTTAATAGTAGTCGCAATGCCGCGTGCTTCTAATTTACCAAAAATAAATGGTTTGAATAATTCAAGTGCCATTTTCTTAGGTAAACCACATTGATGTAAACGTAAAGTAGGGCCTACAGTAATTACAGAACGACCAGAGTAGTCAACACGCTTACCTAATAAGTTCTGACGGAAACGACCTTGTTTACCTTTGATCATATCAGCCAAAGATTTTAAAGGACGTTTGTTAGAACCAGTGATAGCGCGGCCGCGACGACCGTTATCTAATAGCGCATCTACAGATTCTTGTAACATACGTTTTTCGTTACGTACGATAATATCTGGTGCTGCTAAATCTAATAAACGTTTTAGACGGTTATTACGATTGATCACACGACGGTATAAATCGTTAAGATCAGATGTCGCAAAACGACCACCATCTAAAGGTACTAGTGGACGCAAATCAGGTGGGAGAACTGGTAATACAGTTAAAATCATCCACTCAGGCTTATTGCCAGAGTTTTTGAAGGCTTCCATTAATTTTAAACGCTTAGATAACTTCTTGATCTTAGTTTCTGAATTAGTTTGCGGAATTTCTTCACGCAAGGTATTAATTTCATGGTCTAAGTCAATTTGCATTAATAGTTCACGAATTGCTTCTGCACCCATCCGTGCATCAAACTCATCAGCAAACTCTTCTAAGGCTTCAAAGTATTGTTCATCATTTAATAATTGACCTTTTTCTAAGGTAGTCATACCTGGGTCAATTACTACATAACTTTCGAAATAGAGCACGCGCTCAATATCACGAAGCGTCATATCTAATAATAAGCCAATACGTGATGGTAATGATTTTAAGAACCAAATATGCGCAGTAGGTGAAGCTAATTCAATATGCCCCATACGCTCACGACGTACTTTAGTTAAGGCAACTTCCACACCACACTTCTCACAAATCACACCACGGTGTTTTAAGCGTTTGTACTTACCACACAGACACTCATAGTCTTTTACTGGACCAAAGATTTTGGCGCAGAATAAACCATCACGCTCAGGTTTAAAGGTACGATAGTTAATGGTTTCTGGTTTTTTCACTTCACCAAAAGACCATGAACGAATCATTTCAGGGGAAGCCAGACCTATACGGATCGCATCGAACTCACCTGACTGACCTTGATTTTTCAATAAATTAAGCAAATCTTTCAAAGCTTTTCCTCCTAGCGGAGCAGGAACAGCACCCAATTGTCTGTTCCTCTGCTAAACACGTGTTATTCAGTTTCTAGTTCGATATCGATACCGAGTGAACGGATTTCTTTAATCAATACATTAAAGGATTCTGGCATACCAGCTTCCATTGTATGATTACCATCCACGATGTTTTTATACATCTTAGTACGACCGTTCACATCATCCGACTTCACAGTCAACATTTCTTGTAAGGTGTAAGCGGCACCATATGCTTCTAATGCCCACACTTCCATCTCACCGAACCGCTGACCACCAAATTGTGCTTTACCACCTAAAGGCTGTTGCGTTACAAGGCTGTAAGAACCTGTAGAACGAGCATGCATCTTATCATCCACTAAGTGGTTGAGTTTCAACATGTACATATAACCTACAGTTACTGGGCGCTCGAAAGCATCACCAGTACGGCCGTTGTATAAACGCATTTGACCCGACTCAGGCATATCTGCTAGTTTCAACATTGCCTTGATTTCTGTTTCCTTGGCACCATCGAATACCGCGGTAGCCATAGGAACACCTTTACGTAAGTTGTTGGCTAGATTAATAACTTCTTGATCGGTTAATTCATCAATATTTTCTTGACGACCACCTATTTCGTTATAGATCTCATTTAAGAACTCACGCATTTCAGCAACTTTACGCTGTTCTTCTAACATGCGATTGATCTTAACGCCTAAACCTTTAGCTGCTAAACCCAAATGGGTTTCTAGAATTTGTCCCACGTTCATACGTGAAGGTACACCGAGTGGGTTTAATACGATATCCACTGGCTCACCGTTTTCATCATATGGCATATCTTCTACAGGCATGATGACTGATACCACACCCTTATTACCATGACGACCAGCCATCTTATCACCAGGCTGTATACGACGTTTAACCGCTAAGTAAACTTTAACAATTTTTAAAACACCTGGTGCTAAATCATCACCTTGTTGTAGTTTGCGTTTCTTATCTTCAAACTTCTCATCTAACAACTTACGACGATCAGCCAGATAAGCTTGTGCTTTTTCCAATTGCTCATTAAGTGCATCATCAGCCATACGAATCTTGAACCATTGACCATGTTCAATATCATCAAGAATCTCTTGGGTTAATGCTGTACCTTTCTTAAGGCCTGCACCACCATCAGCTTTATTACCTACTAAGGCTGCACTTAACCGTTCAAAAGTAGCCGTTTCAACGATACGGAATTCTTCATTTAAATCTTTACGAATAGCGTCTAACTGAGATTTTTCAATCGCTAAAGCACGCGCATCACGCTCTACACCTTCACGGGTAAATACCTGTACATCGATTACTGTACCTTTAGTTGCAGTAGGTACACGTAATGAAGTATCTTTTACATCACTGGCTTTTTCACCAAAGATAGCACGTAATAGCTTTTCTTCTGGCGTTAATTGAGTTTCACCTTTAGGGGTTACTTTACCTACTAAAATATCACCTGGTTGAACTTCAGCACCTACGTAAACAATACCTGACTCATCTAACTTATTAAGAGCCATTTCACCTACGTTAGGAATATCTGATGTAATCTCTTCTGGGCCAAGCTTAGTATCACGAGATACACAAGTTAACTCTTGAATATGGATAGTAGTGAAACGATCTTCTTGTACTACGCGCTCAGATAATAAAATCGAGTCTTCGAAGTTATAACCATTCCAAGGCATAAACGCCACACGCATATTTTGACCAAGTGCCAACTCACCCATATCAGTAGAAGGACCATCTGCCAAAATATCACCACGTGCAACTACATCACCTTTTTGTACTAAAGGTGTTTGGTTAATACAGGTATTTTGATTAGAACGGGTGTACTTAGTTAGGTTGTAAATATCAACCCCTGCTTCACCTGTTTCCACCTCATCATTAGCAACACGTACCACAATACTACTTGCGTCTACTGAGTCGATCACACCACCACGAGTTGCAACCACACACACACCTGAGTCACGAGCGACATAACGCTCCATACCTGTTCCCACTAACGGTTTATCCGCTAATAAAGTAGGTACCGCTTGACGTTGCATGTTAGAACCCATCAAAGCACGGTTCGCATCGTCATGCTCAAGGAACGGAATTAAAGAAGCAGCTACAGATACCACCTGTTTAGGTGATACATCCATTAGAGTCACATCTTCAGGTGCCTTAACAGTAAATTCGTTCATATGACGAACAGCTACTAATTCTTCAACCAGTTTGCCTTTTTCTAATTTAGCACTAGCCTGAGCAATCACATGATCAGCTTCTTCAATCGCAGATAAGTAAACAATTTCATCCGTTACTTTGGCATTTTTAACCACACGATATGGACTCTCTAAAAAACCATATTCGTTAGTACGCGCATAAGCAGCTAATGAGTTAATCAAACCAATATTTGGACCTTCAGGTGTTTCAATAGGACATACACGACCATAATGAGTTGGATGTACGTCACGGACTTCGAAGCCAGCACGCTCACGAGTTAAACCACCTGGGCCTAATGCTGAAACACGGCGCTTATGGGTAATCTCAGATAATGGATTATTTTGATCCATAAACTGTGATAACTGGCTAGCACCAAAGAATTCTTTAATAGCAGCAGCCACTGGTTTAGCATTAATTAAATCTTGCGGCATTAAGCCTTCACTTTCTGCCATTGAGAGACGTTCTTTAACTGCACGTTCAACACGTACTAAACCAACACGGAATTGGTTTTCAGCCATTTCACCAACACAACGTACACGACGATTACCTAAGTGGTCAATATCGTCCACAGTGCCTTTACCGTTACGGATAGCTACTAAGGTTTTTAGAACATCAATAATATCTTCTTTACTTAATACACCAGAACCTTCAATTTCTTCTCGTCCAATACGACGATTAAACTTCATCCGACCCACAGTTGATAAGTCATAACGCTCTGGCGAGAAGAATAAATTACCAAATAAGTTTTCTGCTGCATCCTTGGTTGGCGGTTCGCCAGGACGCATCATGCGGTAAATTTCAACTAACGCTTCTAATTGATTGCTGGTACTATCATTTTTCAAAGTATCTGAAATAAATGGACCGCAATCAATATCATTGGTGTAAATCGTTTCAATACGTTGTACGCCTACTTTTACCAATTTAGACAGTAACTCTTGGGTAATTTCAGTATTACATTCAGCAATGATTTCACCCGTTGCTGGATCTGCCACATCGTGGGCTAAAGTACGACCAAGAATATACTCTAATGATACTTCAAGCTCAGTAATGCCAGCTTTTTCTAATAAATTAATATGACGAGCAGTAATCCGACGGCCTTGTTCAACAATTACTTTACCTTTCTCATCACGAATATCAAATGCAGCAATTTCACCACGTAAACGTGAAGCAACTAGCTCTAATGTTAAATGATCATCTTTAACATTAAAGATATTAGTGTCATAGAACTCGTTAAGAATTTCTTCTGTTGTATAGTTTAAAGCACGCAATAATACTGAAACAGGTAATTTACGACGGCGATCTATACGAACAAATACTTGGTCTTTCGGGTCAAATTCAAAATCTAACCATGAACCACGGTAAGGAATAATACGCGCTGAATATAATAACTTACCTGAACTATGTGTTTTTCCACGATCATGGTCGAAGAATACACCTGGACTACGGTGTAATTGAGATACAATTACCCGCTCAGTACCATTAATAATAAAAGTACCATTATCAGTCATTAAAGGCACTTCGCCCATATAGACTTCTTGTTCTTTAATATCTTTAATCGCTTTATTAGATGATTCACGATCGAAAATAATTAAACGAACTTTTACACGTAAAGGTACTGCATAGGTAATGCCACGTAAAATACATTCTTTAACATCAAATGCTGGCTCGCTAAAGCGGTAGCCCACATATTCTAGGGCAGCACTGCCTGAATTGCTGAGAATTGGAAAGACGGATTTAAAAGCTGCATGTAACCCTTTATCACGGAGTTGCTCTTTACTAACGCCTTTCTGTAAGAATTCTTTATAGGAATCTAACTGAATAGCTAGTAAATAGGGTACATCCATAACATCCGGCAACTTACTAAAATCTTTGCGGATACGTTTTTTTTCAGTATAAGAGTAAGCCATCGTGCGCCCCAGTGGTAATCTGGTTAAACTCATTCGATATAAATGAGCCTGAAAAAATCTTTAATTTCAAGAGGTTAACCTCTTAATTATAGCCCTAGGCTATAACGGAAAAAGGCCGGTGGCAAAAGCCACCAGCCATCAGCTCTATTTTAATGTTGGAGCTGCCAACATTAAGCTAAACTTACTTAAGTTCAACCTTAGCACCAGCTTCTTCAAGTGCTTTCTTAGCTGCTTCAGCTTCGTCTTTAGTAGCGCCTTCTTTAACAACAGCAGGAGCACCGTCAACAACAGCTTTAGCTTCTTTAAGACCTAAACCAGTGATTTCACGTACTGCTTTAATTACGTTAACTTTCTTATCACCAGCTTCAGCTAAGAAGATTGTGAATTCAGTTTTTTCTTCAGCAGCAGCTTCACCGCCACCAGCAGGGCCAGCAACTACAGCAGCAGCGGCAGAAACACCAAATTTTTCTTCCATTGCTTTAATTAATTCAACAACTTGCATTACTGACATTTCAGAAACTGCATTGATGATATCTTCGTTAGTAAGAGCCATAACTCTAATTCCTATATAATTGAAAATGGTTAAAAACCATTAAATAACTTGTTAAACCAATAAACTTAAGCAGTAATTAAGCTGCAGAAGCTTCTTTTTGAGCTTGGACAGCAGCCAAAGTACGTACGAATTTGCTTGTAGCGCCTTGAATAACACTCATTAACTGAGAAATTGCTTCGTCGTAAGTTGGTAAGCTTGCTAAAGCATCAGCTGCAATCAAATTGCCATCAAAAGCGGCAGCTTTGATTTCGAACTTCTCTTGACCTTTCGCAAAATCTTTGAAAATACGGGCAGCAGCGCCTGGATGTTCATTTGAAAATGCAATTAAGGTTGGGCCTTTAAATGTATCAGTAAGTACTTCAAATGGAGTACCTTCTACTACACGGCGAAGTAATGTATTACGCACAACGCGCATATATACACCACTCTCACGAGCCTGTTTACGAAGTCCAGTCATAGCACTTACAGTCACGCCACGTGCGTCAACAACAACAGCGGATAAAGCGCTTTTAGCAGCCTCGCTGACTTCAGCAACAATCGCTTTTTTGTCTTCGAGTTTAATTGCCACGGGTTTACTCCTGGATGTTCCATTAAACTTAATAGTTATCTATTAAGCGGTTTTGGTGTCTGATTCATTGGAATCGGGAGCACCATCTGCGTAGGCCTATAAGATTAAGGTTAACCACCTACGGTCTTGGATAGCCCCCGCCAGGCAGGGACCCCAATCTTGTTAGCACCATTTATTAATGGTGCGGTAATTCTTAAATATTTAATGATGCTTGATCGATTTGTAACCCTGGGCCCATAGTTGAGCTAAGAGTAACACGCTTTAAGTAAACACCTTTAGAAGTAGAAGGTTTTAAACGTTTAATTTCAGTTAATAACGCTTCTAAGTTCTCTTTTAATTTAACTGGTTCAAAGTCGACTTTACCAATAGAGGCATGAATAATACCTTCTTTATTAGTACGGAAACGAACTTGACCTGCTTTAGCACTTTTAACAGCTGCTGCTACGTCTGGCGTTACAGTACCGACTTTAGGGTTAGGCATTAAACCACGAGGACCTAATACTTGACCTAATTGGCCTACTACACGCATAGCATCAGGAGAAGCGATCACTACGTCATAGTTTAAATCACCTGCTTTCATTTCAGCAGCTAATTCATCCATACCTACTTTATCCGCACCTGCAGCTAAAGCTGCTTCAGCAGCAGCACCTTGAGTAAACACAGCAACACGTACAGTTTTACCTGTACCGTTAGGCATATCAGCAGCACCACGTACTACTTGATCTGATTTACGAGGATCAACACCTAAGTTAACCGCAATATCAACTGATTCTTTAAATTTAACAGTTGATAATTCAGCTAATAATTTAGCAGCGTCTTCGATTGCATAAACTTTATTTGCTTCAACTTTTTCAGCGATAGCCTTTTGACGTTTAGTTAACTTAGCCATTACACACCCTCCACATTTAAGCCCATGCTACGAGCAGAACCAGCGATGGTGCGCAAAGCAGCTTCTAAATCAGCAGCTGTTAAATCAGCTTGTTTAGCTTTAACAATTTCTTCTAATTGAGCACGTGTTACTGTACCCACTTTTTGTGTATTAGGCTTAGCAGAACCACTCTTAATACCGGCTGCTTTTCTTAATAATACAGCAGCAGGCGTACTCTTAGTTTCAAAAGTGAAACTACGGTCTGCGTATACAGTAATAATAACTGGTGTAGGAAGACCTGGTTCCATGCCTTGTGTTTTAGCATTGAACGCTTTACAGAATTCCATGATATTTACACCATGTTGACCTAATGCAGGACCAACTGGTGGGCTTGGGTTAGCCTGACCGGCTTTTACTTGCAATTTAATGTAGGCAGTTATTTTCTTAGCCATTATATGCTCCAATGATGGGTATTAACGCTCAAAGAGCTCCCCGTTACAAACAACTCTATCCCCATAAAGGGGATAGAGATTTTTAAATATTAAACTTTTTCGACCTGACCAAACTCAAGTTCGACTGGCGTCAAACGCCCAAAAATAGAAACAGCCACTTGCACACGGCTTTTCTCATAGTTTACTTCTTCTACAGTACCATTGAAATCAGCAAATGGTCCATCAGTCACACGAACTGTTTCACCTGGTTCAAACAATGTTCTTGGTTTTGGCTTATCACCTGTATTAGCTACACGTTGTAAAATAGCTTCTGCTTCCCTTTCAGTGATAGGTGCTGGTTTATCAGCTGTGCCACCGATAAAGCCCATTACACGAGGCGTATCTTTTACTAAGTGCCATGTACTATCATTCATTTCCATCTGCACTAGAACATAACCTGGGAAGAATTTGCGCTCACTCTTGCGTTTTTGACCACTACGCATTTCCACTACTTCTTCAGTAGGTACTAAGATTTCGCCAAACTCTTCTTCTTTACCCGCTAGCTTAACGCGCTCTTGTAATGAACGCATTACATGCTTTTCATAGCCAGAATAGGCGTGTACCACATACCAACGTTTAGCCATGAACCATTACCCTACAATTAAAGAAACTAACCAACCAAATAAGGTATCTAAACCCCATAATATTAAAGCAGTAATAATCACTACCACGACTACAATAAATGTAGTTTGTTTAGTTTCTTGACGGGTAGGCCAAACTACTTTACGAATTTCTGCACGAGCTGATTTTAGCAAGCCAAAAAATATCTGACCTTTCTGAGTTTTCAACCCAACAAAGATTGCTAATGCCGCTAAAACTAATAGACCAACAACGCGATAAAATATAGATATATTAATAGATGCAAGATACCAGTTCCCCGCAACACCAGCCACTACGAGAATAGTAACAATGATCCATTTCAGGGGATCAAGACGATAGCTTTGGGTTTCAACCTTGGTACTCATCTAAAAAGATCCTTAAGTAAGAATAAATTACCAGTTCCTCTATCATTTAGGAAACTGGCAGGCCAGGAGGGAATCGAACCCCCAACCTACGGTTTTGGAGACCGTCGCTCTGCCAATTGAGCTACTGGCCTAATAAAAGGCCGGACATTATACTTACTTTGACCAACAAAAAGCAACCCTTTCTAAAATATTTTTCTTTGTTAAATATTTACTGAAAAGAAAAGGTATCTAACCTTATACAATGGAGCTCATGAGCGGATTTGAACCGCTGACCTCACCCTTACCAAGGGTGTGCTCTACCAACTGAGCTACATGAGCAAGATTATAAAGATGGAGCGGGCAGCGGGAATCGAACCCGCATCATCAGCTTGGAAGGCTGAGGTTCTACCACTGAACTATGCCCGCTTACTTGTCAAAAGTAATCTGGTGGAGGGGGAAGGATTCGAACCTTCGAAGTTGAAAACGTCAGATTTACAGTCTGATCCCTTTGGCCGCTCGGGAACCCCTCCAAAGTGAGGCGGCATTTTGCTTGTAAATGCCGCCGCTGTCAAGTATTTTTTAAAAATTTTATTGTTTTTTTATTCATTCCCTTAATTACTAATAAGATTCCATTGATTAAGCTAAACCATAACCCATTAAGCGTTTATAACGTTGCTCTAAGAGCTCATCAATAGTTAATTTCTGCAAATCTGCTAATTGCTCAGCTAATACTGCTTGAACATTAGTAGCAGTTACAACATAATCTCGATGTGCACCACCTAATGGTTCAGTAATCACTTGATCAACAATATCTAAGCCTTTTAAACGCTCAGCAGTCACGCCCATAGCCTCAGCTGCGTCAGGAGCCTTTTCAGCTGTTTTCCAAAGAATAGACGCACAACCTTCTGGTGAAATCACAGAATAAATAGAATATTGCAGCATATTTAAACGATCACCCACACCAATGGCTAAAGCACCACCAGAACCGCCCTCACCAATCACTGTAGCAATAATAGGCGTTTTTAAGCGCGCCATTACACTCAAGTTCCAAGCAATCGCTTCGCTCTGACCACGCTCTTCAGCACCAATACCAGGATAAGCACCTGGTGTATCAATAAAGGTTAGGATAGGCATTTTAAAACGTTCTGCCAGCTCCATTAAACGACAGGCTTTGCGATAACCCTCTGGGCGAGGCATACCAAAATTGCGACGCACCTTTTCCTTAACATCACGACCTTTTTGATGCCCTATCACAACAATAGGTTTATCATCGAAACGAGCCACACCCCCTACAATAGCTTCATCGTCTGCATAATGACGATCACCATGTAACTCTTCAAACTCGGTAAATAGATGACTTACGTAGTCTAATGTGTAAGGACGTTTAGGATGACGAGACAGCTGAGTAATCTGCCAACTGGTCAAATTATTAAATAAGCTCACCGTTTTTTCTTGCTTTTCTTTTTCTAAATTAGCGATAGCTTCTGATATATTTTGAGAATTGCCATCTTGCGCCAAACGTAACTCATCAATTTTAGCTATCAAGTCAGCAATAGGCTGTTCAAAGTCAAGAAAATTTGGGTTCATAACCATCCCACTTAGTTAAAATAATACCTTAATCAATTAGCTATTATAACTTTTCATCTCTAAAAGAGCTAATTAACCATTAAATTTATATTATGCTAGATTATATACATAAAACATAAGTTCGTCATGGAATAACCATCTAATAAAGAAATTCATAAACTATTTATTCCGTCACTATTTATTATTTTTAGCTGCTAGCTTTATATTGATACTCAATACTCTGTTGTTGGCAATAATAGATTATTATTAATAAGCGGCTAGCTAAATAGTTCTTAGCTAGCCCAAATAATAACACAATAAAATCTTTTTAATCTGATCACCTAATTATTGTTTTTTATCTTTTACTTTAAAATGAATCCAATACACTTCTTTTTCAATAAAGTACTACTTCAGTGCCTCCCATTTTAGGATAGCTTATTATTATTCTTATAAATAAAGCATCTATACAAAAGAATATTATAATGTTACTACTCACAAGATTGTAAAATACCTATTTGCACGACAAATAAAATAACTGGTCTAAAATAACCTATATTAATTTTTAATATTGCTATCATTGAAGACATAATAAAAACTATTCCACTACCCACAACCGAACCACTGATTAACGATAATTTAAATAGACATTCTCTTTACCAAACTGATCCCTTAACAATTGAATTAATTGATCAGCAGGCTTAATTTGCCATTCATTACCAAACTTTAACAAAGCAGCGGCATGATTATTTTGATAATCCAAACTAATGGGACAACTACCTTTATGTTGTTGTAGTAGACTGGTTAACCAATTTAGCTTATCTACGGCCAATTGCTCTGGTCGTACACGAATACGTAAACTCTCTGCTAAACTCACTCGTGCATCTAACAAGCTGTGAACCTTTTTAACACGCAATCTCAGCCCACCAGAAAAATCATCATGGCTTACTTCACCCTCTACTACAATCATAGCATCTGTTTGTAGTAGAGCTTGAAACTCACTAAACACATCAGCAAATAAAGATGCTTCTATACGCCCTGAGCGATCATCGAGTACGATAAAACCCATCTTATCGCCTTTCTTATTTTTCATTACTCGCATACTAACAATCAGCCCAGCAATAGTTTGATTATCTCTTGAGGGCTTGAGGTCAACAATACGTTGTTTTGCAAAACGCCGTACCTCCACCTCATACTCGTCGATAGGATGGCCTGTTAAATACAAGCCAAGGGTTTCTTTCTCCCCTTTTAAACGATCCTTAATTGATAGTTCACGTATTTTTTTATAGGCTTGATAAACATCACCAGTTGATTCATCAACAAATAACTCAGCAAACAGGTCTATATGACCACTGTCTTTACTTCTTGCTTGTTGCTCTGCCGCTTGAATGGCATCATCCATCGCCGCAGCCAATACTGCACGATTTCTATCAACTGTCGCTTTATAAGCCTTTAACTCATCGTGGTAATGAGGCCCTAAACGATCAAAGGCACCAGAACGAATTAATGCTTCTAAAGTACGCTTATTAATACGTTTTAAATCTATGCGCTTACAAAAATCAAATAAATCTTTGAATGATCCATTTTGGCGAGCCTCTACGATAGCTTCAACTGGCCCTTCTCCAACACCTTTGATTGCGCCTAAACCATAAATAATTCGTTGATCATCACCTACTGTGAATTTAAACTCAGAAGCATTAACATCTGGCGCATCTATACGCAATTTCATATTACGACATTCTTCAATCAGCGTTACCACTTTATCTGTATTATGCATATCAGAAGAAAGTACAGCCGCCATAAAGGGGGCTGGATAGTGCGTTTTTAGCCAAGCTGTTTGATAGGAAACTAGACCATAGGCTGCCGAATGCGACTTATTAAAACCATAACCAGCAAACTTTTCTACCAGATCAAAAATATTACCTGCTAAATCTTTATCAATACCGTTTTGCTCAGCACCTTCTAAAAATACTGAGCGTTGCTTTGCCATTTCTTCAGGTTTCTTTTTACCCATAGCTCGACGCAACATATCTGCACCACCAAGGGTATAGCCTGCCATTACCTGTGCAATCTGCATAACTTGTTCTTGATACAAGATAATGCCATAAGTAGGTGATAGTACTGGCCTTAAACTCTCTAATTGATAATCGGGATGAGGGAAAGCTAATTCTGCGCGACCATGTTTACGATTAATAAAGTCATCTACCATCCCAGATTGTAATGGGCCAGGCCTAAATAAAGCCACCAAAGCGATAATATCTTCTAAACAGTCTGGCTTAAGCTTTTTAATCAGCTCTTTCATTCCCCTTGACTCTAACTGAAACACAGCTGTTGTTTCTGCTCTTTGTAAGAGTTTATAAGTTCTGTCATCATCAAGTGGAATAAAGTTAATATCTAAAGCGGCTTCTCCTTGCTTAGCACGCTCACGATTAATAGTTGCCATTGCCCAGTCGATAATCGTTAATGTTCTTAGTCCCAAGAAGTCGAATTTGACTAAACCTGCTGCTTCCACATCATCTTTATCATATTGCGTGACCAAATTATGACCATCTTCATCACATTGCACAGGCGAGAAATCAGTCAACTTAGTAGGCGCAATAACCACTCCACCTGCATGTTTACCTGTATTACGAGTAATCCCCTCTAACTTTACAGCCATTTCCCAAATTTCGGCTGCTTCCTCATCATTTTTCAGAAAATCCCTTAAATTTTCTTCTTGTTCATAAGCTTTCTGTAAAGTCATGCCAATTTCAAAAGGAATCATTTTAGATAAACGATCAGCAAGACCATAGGACTTTCCTTGTACTCGCGCCACATCTCGCACTACCGCCTTTGCAGCCATAGTACCAAAGGTAATAATCTGGCTCACTGCATTACGACCATAGGTTTCTGCCACATAATCAATTACACGGTCGCGACCATCCATGCAGAAATCCACATCAAAGTCAGGCATAGAGATCCGTTCAGGATTTAAGAAACGTTCAAACAGCAAATCGTAAGCCAGTGGGTCA
Source organism: Entomomonas asaccharolytica (assembly GCF_016653615.1). NCBI lineage: Bacteria > Pseudomonadati > Pseudomonadota > Gammaproteobacteria > Pseudomonadales > Pseudomonadaceae > Entomomonas > Entomomonas asaccharolytica. The sequence continues at coordinate 2,889,477 of NZ_CP067393.1, forward strand.
AGGTCAGTGATTTTCAAAGAATAAGCCACTAAAGAACCTGCACCTGAACCACGCCCTGGCCCAACAGGAACACCATTATTTTTGGCCCATTTAATAAAGTCCATCACAATCAGGAAGTAACCAGGAAAGCCCATTTGAATAATAATATCCAACTCAAATTTCAAACGGTCTAGATACACTTGTTTTTTTGCATCGTAGTCAGGTGTATCTTTAGGCAAAGTATGCGCTAACCTTTCCTCTAAACCATCTAGAGATTCTTTGCGGAAAAAATCATCCATGGTCATGCCTTTTGGCACAGGATAATTTGGCAGAAAATACTGGCCTAACTGTACTTTGATATTACAACGCTTAGCAATTTCAACTGTATTTTCCAAAGCCTCTGGCAAATCACTAAATAATTTAGCCATCTCCTCTGGTGTTTTTAAATATTGCTGATTACTGTAAAAACGTGGGCGTTTTGAATCATCCAATACTCTTCCTTCACCGATACAAACCCTAGTTTCATGAGCTTCAAATTCTTCTTCTGTTAAAAATCGAACATCATTAGTAGCCACTAAAGGTACATTATGTCGGCTAGCTAAGGCCACCGCAGCATGCAGATACTCCTCTTCTTGTGGTCTATTAGTACGCTGTACTTCTAAATAAAAACAATCCTCAAAATACTCCAGCCATTCTTTTAATAACTCATCGGCATCACTAGGGTTATTTGATAATAAAGCTTGTCCTATCTCTCCTTCTCTTGCACCAGATAGAGCAATTAAGCCTTGTGCAGCGGCTTTTACCCAATCTCGCTCAACAATAATCATCCCTTCACTTTGGCCTTGCCCATAACCTTTGGAAATAAGCTCCGTTAAATTACGATAACCCTGTTCATTCATTACTAACAAAGTTAAGCGACTAACAGGTCCATCAGGAAAACGACTGGCTACCCATAAATCAGCACCACAGATTGGCTTAATCCCTGAGCTATTGGCAGTTTTATAAAACTTAATTAAGGCACATAAATTATTTTGATCAGTCACTGCCACTGCTGGCATATTGGCAGCAGTTACTGCTTTAATCAGTGGTTTTACTCTTACTAAACCATCAACCAGTGAGTACTCAGTATGAACACGTAAATGAACAAAAGAAACAGCCATTATCTATACACCTAAGTGATACGAAAAAAAGCTATTTTACCTCTGTCTTATCTATTAAGGTAAATTAATTCTCAATAAGTTTGTTCTAAAGTACTCCACTAATAAAAAACTTATTTAAACAGTAAAGTGTCTTTATTATATCTATTTACAATTTGTTGGAACTAAACGCTGCAATAATTGATCTATTATTGTATTAAGACGAATTTGCTATTTTTATCAAAACCGCAGTTATGCTAAGTTGATTTTAAAGCTCGTAAAACTACTCCTCACAATCTAAAAACAAGGAATACATGATGAAACTTTTTTATACTCCAGGCGCATGCTCGTTATCACCTCATATGGTACTTTGTGAAGCAGGAATTCATTTTGATTTAGAAAAAGTAGATCTGGCTGCTAAAAAAACTGAGCATGGCGATGACTATTTAAAAGTTAATCCCAAAGGGCAAGTACCTGCACTTTTATTAGACAACGGCAACTTATTAACGGAAGGGGCTGTTATTGTTCAATATATAGCGAACCATGCTTCCAGTAAGCATTTAATGCCACCACAAGATGATTTTAAATATTATGAAGCACTTGAATGGCTTAATTACATAGCCACAGAATTACACAAAGGCTTCAGCCCATTATTTAATCCTAAATTTCCTGAAGACTTAAAACAGGCTACCCGTAAACAATTAGAAAAGAAATTGGCGTATCTTGATAGTCAATTGAACCACAAAGACTTTTTACTTGGTGAACAAATTAATGTAGCTGATTTTTATTTATACACTATTTTGACATGGGCAAAAAAAATGAATCTAGAATTGGCATCATTAGCTAATTTAACGCATTTTATTCAAACTATGGAAGAGCGTCCTACTGTAAAAGCTGCACTGGCTGCTGAGAAAAAATAGGCTGTTCAAAAAAAGGGAAGATGTTAAATCTTCCCTTTTAATCACTTTAGAATTGGAAACGATACCCTAAATTAACTTGGCGCTTATCAAAACGGCTTCCATTAGCATAACTAACTTCACCATAAATATTATGTTGCTTATTTAGCTGTGCTGATACACCTACACTGGTTTCAATCCAACCACCTCTAAATTTATAATCTTCTTTATAAGTATTTAAATGGTAGGATGTATTACCATTAAACTCTCTAACATAACCACTTTTTACATGTAGATCAATTGGGCTATCTCCTTTTACAAGATTATAACCAAGTGCTAACTTTGTACTTCCAATTAATGAATCATAACTGCCCAATTTAACTTGCAAACCATTACTCGCATTAACTTTATCGCCCTGTTGATGGCTATACACAACTTGTGCTTGAGGCTCTAAGTAAAAAGCTGACTGGTCAATATTAAAGCGCTTACCTGCTTCTAAAGAAAGGCTGTAACCATCACTCTTACTTTTACCTTTAACACTATCTCCTAGACTATCTTTTACAGAGAAATTATTTTTCATACGTTGATATTTAGCAACAGCATCTATATAGAAGCCGTTATCAGCAATATGTGTACCGTAGATACCAAAATTTATTCCCCTAACACCGCCCGAACCATTATTTCTATAGCGTGGATCCGCATCAGTATAACCAGCCATTAAACCAAAGTATGTATCACCATTATTACCCGTAATCAGTTTATCAATACCTAATTGTAGCCCTGAATAGTTCATATGAAAACCACGTAGTCCATGGTTTGTAGAAAACGAATTTAGCTTACCTGCATAACTCCTTATCCAAAAGTTACCCTCTTGACCTTGATTACTTCTTAGCTCTCCCATACGCTGAAATAATGTTTGTAAGTCAATATAAGATAATAAATAGTTAGTATTTAAGAAGCTAATAGCCGCTTCTGCTGAACTAGATTTTCTATTTAAACCGTACAATTGATGGACTTTAGCACCTAGGTTATTTACTGTAGTACGTAAACCATACTGAAAACCGCCCTGCTCAACAGTATTAGAAGTAAAAATTGCATTAGCACTGGCTGATGGGCTGTAATCTTCGACTATATCATAAAGCTCATTACCACTAGTTGCCGCTGAACCATCATTTGTTATTACTAATGAATATGCACCATCTGAAAAACCTTGTGTAAGAGGCGCGCTTGAATTACCTATAATGATCTTATCACCAGTTTCTGCTCCCATATCAACATGCATATCAAAACTGCCGCTGCCATTGGTTGATTTAAGTGAGTTAGTGATCAGTGTGCTATATAAAGGTGCCAAAAATTTAATTGTACTATCCGATAAATCTAAATCTGTCACTTGAGAACTTGCTAGCATATCCCAAATCATATTATTAGATAAGGTTAATCCAATATTGCCTGTACCAGAGCTATTTGAAGCACTACCTGTTAGTTGACCATTTTGTAAGTCTAAGTTAATTTCACCACCATTAGATGCTGTAATATTACTTGTAATATAAGTATTACCGCTTGAAGTAAAATCAACCACAGTGCCATTATTAGCAACTTTCATATCACCTATCACTGTACTAGACAATGACGTACTAATGGCCAACGTGCCGCCCCTAGCATCAATAGCCAACACATCATTATTACTTGAAGAAGAAAGCTCCAAACTATCTACTTTAATGTCCGATACCCCATCTGTGGTTCTAATCAAAGCACCTGTTGCATCTGTACCTGATGACTTAATCGTTAAATAAAATAAATCTAAATAAAGATTCTTAATATTCGATGAAGAAGAAGTAGCTGATACATTAATACCCACCACTTCATCCGTATTTACTGTACCATTCAACTCAATAAGCATCATAGCGTAGTTGCCATCTTTACTAATAAATGTACTATCAGTCCCTGCAATATCAACACCTACCATAGAATTATTATTAGTTTGTTGTGTTAAAGTAATAAATGTAGATCCATCTGATGATACTTTCCCCCCATTAGCTATAGCAATTCCTGTTACCCCTTTACCAAAAGCATTACTATTGCTGCTATCACTTTCTATTTGAATATTAATATCTGTACCCGTTAATGATCCTTTATCTACATTAATGGCTTTAGCAACAATATCATCCTCCGCATTCATTATTATATCTATAAGTGTAGTATTGTTTAACTCAGATCCTGAGTCTACATTAATACCAATAGCAGAAGAAATTGACTGTTGTGCATAAAAATTGATCTTTAAATCATCACTAGTTAATTTTGAATTCTTATTAACATTGATGCCATTAACTATACTATCTGCACCATCGCCTATATTGCCATTGTTGGCCCTAAAACTTACATCTATATAGCTTCCAGTAAAACTCCCTGTTTCATTCACTTTGATACCATGTACTCCTGGATCATCACTTAATAAAGTGTTAACAGTTGTTGCAATATCTCCTTCAGAGTTAAAAGCAATTTGGGTACTGGATAAACTTTCTACTTCTGCATTTCTAACAAAGACACCTAATCCATTAACAATCTGCTCAGCATTAATTTCAATCTGCGCCATATCATATTCAGCATGTAGACTTGATGTTATAGCAGAAGTATCATTTTTAAACTTCATGCCAACATAATTACCAGCTTTATGATTATCATTAATAATAATTGTTAAATAATCTGCTAAAAAGTCTATTGTACCAGTGGTACTATTAGTTAAACCGATTCCATTTAATTGACCAGAATCCTTAGAAGGATCAGAAAAATTATTAACATTATCAATAGTTATGTATGTAGTACCTAGTAGATTATATTCTATGGTGCTACCATTATAATTTCTATCACTATAAATTCCGTAAACTGTAGCTGTTTGACTGCTATTATTATTTGAAGCATCCATTTGGATAGTTAATTCTTCTGCAGTTACTTTGCTATTTGTTTGTGTACCACTGTCTGAACGAACATAGATACCCACTGTTCTACCCAAAAAGTTAGTACCACTACTATTTGGCGTAGTCGCAGTAATATTAGCACCAATCAAAGAAAATGCACCTAAATCAATACTGCCATTATCAATTAAAATAGTATCTGCCGCGCCTGACCCACTAACATCTGTATTAATAATATTAACACTTCCACCGCCTGCAACTTTAACTTCAGCGCCATTAGAAATATTTATTGTTGTATCGCTGTGGTTATTTGGTAGTATTGTGTTTGATGTATAATTCGTTCCATAACTTCCTGTGGAAAAAATCAAGCCATTAATAACGATACATAGAGTTCTTAACTTCATTTTATTGCCTCTTTATCCTTTATACAGCCAATAAGCTATATTTCCTCAATATTTCAAGAAATTATTAGTACGTAGGCTAGAGAGTTTATGGAGGTGTATGGCAGAAAAACTTTATATAAGAAAACTTTTATTGCTGATATAAAGAACATAGTTTTTGATTAAAGGTACCTTATGCAGAACTTCCTTAGCATTATCCTTTTAAAAACAGCCTAACTTCCAATACCCTCTAGGCAAACATTTGCATAAAATATTAATACTGTACAACTTTGGTTTTTAAAATACCAAACCAGATATCCGTATACTTTATGAGATTATTATCTATTGTAAATATCGCATTTACAATAGATAAGTTACAATTTCTATACGTTGACTTGACTAAAGTTTTAGATTATTTAACTGCCTGCTACAGCCATTTTTTCTATTAATACAGAACCTGTTTTAATGTTACGTCGTGGATCTATATCATTGCCTATCGTTACTATATTGGCAAAAATATCTTTTAGGTTTCCTGCCACTGTCACTTCTTGTACAGGGAAATGAATCTCACCATTTTCCACCCAAAAGCCAGCTGCACCTCGAGAATAATCGCCTGTTACCATATTAATACCACTGCCCATTAGCTCTGTTATTAACAGTCCTTTACCCATTTTTTTCAGTAATGCTGCTAAATTATTTTCACTATGAGAAACAAATAAATTATGGCAACCACCTGCATTTGCTGTACTCGGTAGTCCTAATTTACGACCTGAATAAACGCTCAATAAATAAGTCATTAATTGACCTTTATCAATTATCACCTTGTCATAAGTAGCCAAACCATCTCCATCAAAACTAGTGCTATTTAAAGCTGCTTTTAAACGCGGCTTTTCTGTAATAGATAGCCAATCAGGAAATAATTGTTTGCCTATTGCACCTTCTAAGAAAGAAGTTTTACGATAAATATTACCACCAGAAATAGCGCCTAATAAATGACCAAATAGCCCAGATGCCACTTCGGCTGCAAAAATAACAGGTACTTCACAGGTGGCTATGGTACGCGCTCCTAATCGTTCCACTGTACGTTGGGCCGCTTTGTTACCTATAGCAACAGCAGACTCTAGTTGCTCACCTGCTAATTTAACATCATACCAATAGTCCCTTTGCATTTGGCCATTTTCTTCAGCAATCATGACACAGCTGATACTATGATTAGTAGAGGCATACCCACCTATAAAACCATTGCTATTACCATATACTCTACAGCCATTCCATGTATTTAACGAAGTACCATCAGCATTGCTAATACGTTTATCAGTAGAAAATGCCACTGCCTCACATTCAAGTAATGTATCAATGGCTTGCTCAGGTGTAATATCCCAAGGATAAAAAAGCTCTAAATCAGGTAAGTCTTTTGCCATTAATTCAGGCTCTGCAAGTCCTGCACAGTCATCTTCTGAAGTATGCTTGGCAATTTCTAAAGCTGCAGCAACGGTATCTTGAATCGCTTTCGTATCGGTAGCAGTAGTACTTGCTGAGGCTTTTCTTTGCCCTACATATAAGGTAATACCAAAACCTTGATCTCTATTAAACTCAAGCGTTTCCACTTCTTTTTGACGAACAGTAACAGCTAAACTTTGACTGGTAGAAACCGATACTTCACAGGCTGTGGCGCCTTGTTTTTTAGCTTCCGCTAAAATTTGCTCTACCTGTTTTTCTAAAACAGGTACAGTGGCTGGCCCTACACCATTTTCACTATTCATACTATTCCTCATTTAAAAACTCTCATAATAAATAAGCTATCTGTTATCATACTCACCATTATTTATTATGAGTTTATAACTATGTCTGATACTTTTGATGATGCCCTTTACGAAGAAAAGAGCAAATCCCAAGTAAAACGTGAAATGCATGCCTTAGTCGATTTAGGCAGAAAGCTAACCACCCTTAAACAAGATCAATTAGCTTTATTACCCTTAACCGATATGCTTCGCAAAGCTTTGGCGGATGCACCTAAACACAAATCCAATATTGCTAATAAACGTCATATGCAATATGTTGGTAAATTGTTACGTGACCAAGATATCGACTATATTCAATCTTTTCTTGAACAGATCGATAGCTCAAGCCGTGAATACAATGAACGCTTCCACGCTCTTGAGCAATGGCGAGATCGTTTAGCCACTGAAGGTGATGCTGCTTTAGCTGAATTTGTTGATCAATACCCAGAAGCAGATCGCCAACACTTACGACAACTTATCCGCCAAGCCCAACAAGAAGCAGCAAAAGAAAAACCTCCTGCGGCTGCTCGTAAAATCTTTAAATATATCCGTGAACTGGACGAAATCCAGCGCGGTTTGCGATAGTAAACTACTCTCGCTATTTTCTTAGTTTTTTAATCAAATATAAAAACTAGGTGAATAGCGATCACCATCACATACCTGTTCCACCCACAGTAATAGCTTCAATTTTTAAGGTGGGCTGCCCAACACCAACAGGAACTGACTGTCCATCTTTACCGCAAGTCCCAACACCACTATCTAAAGCTAAGTCATTACCTACCATAGATACCTGATTCATTACCTCTGGACCATTGCCAATTAACATAGCACCTTTAATAGGTGAAGTTAATTTACCATTCTCAATTAAATAGGCCTCACTGGTGGAAAATACAAATTTACCACTGGTAATATCAACTTGACCTCCACCCAAACTTGCACAATAAATACCCTGTTTAACCGATTGAATGATCTCTTCAGGATCACTTTCACCCGCTAACATATAAGTATTTGTCATACGTGGCATTGGCAAATAAGCATAAGATTCTCTACGACCATTACCCGTAGGCTTTTGCTTCATCAACCGCGCATTTAATTTATCGTGGATGTAACCTTTTAAAATGCCATTCTCAATTAAAGTTGTACATTCTGTAGGCGTACCTTCATCATCTACGGTTAAAGAACCACGTCGATGAGTCAACGTACCATCATCCACAATGGTACACAGAGAAGAAGCGACTTTCTCACCGATACGACCACTATAAGCAGAGCTACCTTTACGGTTAAAGTCACCCTCTAAACCATGCCCCACCGCCTCATGAAGCAATACACCAGACCAGCCCGAACCTAACACCACAGGTAATGTTCCCGCAGGTGCTGGCACTGCTTCTAAATTAACTAACGCTTGCCGTAATGCCTCTTTAGCAATGTTCATAGCACGATCTTTGGTTAAAAAGTAACTGTAATCTCTGCGCCCACCACCACCATGGCTAGCACTCTCTCTACGACCATTTTGCTCAACCACCACGCCGACATTAAAGCGCACTAAGGGGCGTATATCAGCCGCCAAATCTCCATCAGAAGAAGCTACTAAAATATGCTCCCAAACGCCTGTTAAACTGATTGTCACTTGCTGTATACGTGAGTCCAAGGCTCTTATAGATTGATCAATGCGCTTTAACAGCTCTACTTTTTCCTCTCTTGCCACTGCTAGCAATGGGTTCTCAGCAATATAAAGCGAATCAGGGGCAACTTTTGCAAAAGTTTGTACACGGCCACTTTGGCCTTTGTTAGCAATAGATTTAGCGGCTGTGGCGGCCTGTATTAAAGCCTCTTTGGTTAATGTATTACTAAAAGCAAACCCTGTCTTTTCCATTGCTAGCGAACGAATGCCAACACCTTGATCGACATTAAAAGTACCCTGCTTAACAATGCCATCTTCCAATGCCCAACTCTCGATAATGGCATGTTGAAAATAAAGATCGGCTGTATCAATACCTTTACCGACTGCTACTGATAAAATACTTGGCAAGGTCTCAATATCTAATCCATTAGGTATTAATAACTGTTGACTCACTGCCGATAAAAGATTACTCATACACTCTCCACATTTTGCAATAGCTTTCAACTATCGCTAATAACAAGGCTTGATCCTTATTATTTAAAAACTACTTTATAGACTATTTGACTATAGATTATAACACAGGGTTGTATTACTAAACTTAATGGCCTATTAATAGAAAAACTATTACTGCTATATAAGGCCATTTCATAAGAAATCAATCAGTTATTACTTTTTATTATTTTCTTTGCTACTGAGTACATTTAATTAATATTGCTTTAATGACTAAAACTGCTAAACTGATTTCAAATTAACATATTTCACTCTATACAATGAATAAACTTACAACACTTCCATGCCTCTACCAACAAGCCTTGCCGTTTGTTATGGAAGTTTATGTGCCTTATCATTTTATAGCCCCTCCTGTTGCTCCGCCCCCACCACCTTATCTAACAACCTTATAAGGTTTGGTTAACTTTCTTTATTAATATCCATTGGCTTATTGCCAAGGTTCGTTATTACTTAAGCAACAGGAATCCATTGTCATGAGTTCTGATAAAGCTCTATATCAATATTATGCTTCAACCAGTTTATTTGTCTTAATCTGGGGTAGTGGTGCTATTTTCTCTCGCTGGGGATTAGATCACGCCAGCGCTTTTGCGTTTTTAAGCCTACGTTTTGTGTTAGCATTAATTGCATTATTATTATTTGCTATTGTCTATAAGCGGCATTTTTTACCGCAAGCAGGTACAGCCTTAAAAGTCACTTTTACTGGCGTATTTATTATTGGTGGTTACTCCATTTGCTATTTTTTAGCACTTGAAAATAATATTACCCCTGGCGTGCTAGCCACCCTATTAGGTGTACAGCCTATTATCACCTTGTTAATTATTGAGCGCCGCTTTAGTTTTGTTCGCTTAGCTGGTTTAATACTCTCTCTAACTGGGCTGGTACTGGTAGTTTTACAAAGTATTTTAATCACCCAACTTTCCTTTATAGGTATTGTTTTTACCTTAACTGCCTTATTTTGTGCCTGTATAGGAGCAATTTTACAAAAGGGGATTAAACAAGCACCCAGTGAAATACTCCCTCTACAATATGCTGTTAGTTTAATGTTATGTTTAATTTTCGTACCTTTTAAACCTTTTCATATTGAATGGTCAGTCAGCTTTATAATTCCTTTACTATGGTTAGGAATTATTATTTCAGTTATTGCTCAACTAATATTTTACCAACTTATTCAACAGGGTAATTTGGTAAATGTAACCAGTCTCTTTTATTTAGTACCTGTAGTAACCGTTATTCTAGACTATCTATTTTTAGGTAATTTATTACCATTACTAAGTTTATTAGGAATGATAACTATCTTACTTGGGTTAGTATTAGTTTTTCATAGCACCAAAAAATAGCCTATAAGGGAATAGTATGATGCTATTCCCTTTTATTTGTTTAGCTTAACACAGCAAAACAATAAAACTATTATGCTAAACTGATGATATAAATCTATGTAGTTTGAATAATAAACATAACAGGTGTAACTAATGCCTCATATCTTAATCATAGAAGATGAAGCAGCAATCGCTGATACATTACTATACGCTTTACAAAGTGAGGGCTTTGAATGCACATGGCTAACACTCGGCAATAAAGCACTAGAGCAACAACAGCAAGCCCCTGCTGATTTATGGATATTAGATGTTGGATTACCAGATATTAATGGCTTTGAAGTTTGTCGCCAATTACGTCGTTTCTCAGAAGTACCTGTTATTTTTTTAACAGCTAGAGACACCGAGATTGATCGCGTGGTTGGTTTGGAAATTGGGGCTGATGATTATGTGGTTAAACCATTTAGTCCACGGGAAATAGCTGCAAGGGTGCGTGCTATTTTAAAAAGAACAGCTAACACCTCTCAAAAAACAAGCATCTCTACAACAGAGGATAAATTATTTTCTGTGGATGAAAGCAGTTATACCATTTATTTACAGCAACAACCCATCAATTTAACTCGTCATGAATTTCATTTATTACGCTATCTACTTGCTCAACCTAAGCGTGTTTTTAGTAGAGAGCAACTGTTAGACGCATTAGGTATTGCTGTTGATGCGGGCTATGAACGCAATATTGATAGCCATATTAAAACACTGAGAGCCAAAATAAGGGAAATAGACAGTAATTTAGATGTTATTCGTACTCATCGTGGCTTTGGCTACAGCTATGACCCTAGCTAATACAGATAATATAAAATGGCCTTAGCAAAACGCATTTTTCTATTCTATTTCTTATTTGTCGCGCTCTGCGGCTACTTTATGGTGAATTTATTTTCTAACCAGATTTACCCCAGTATTCGCCAAACCACTGAAGAAACCCTAGTGGATACAGCTAACTTATTAGCAGAAATTGTTAGTGATGATTTGCAACAGGGTAAGATTAATCAATACTATCTTCAGCACCGCTTAGCCGCTTATCAAAAACGTGATCCTAACGCCTCTATTTGGGGTATAGCCAAAAACTCAGTGGCGATGCGTATTTATATTACTAATGATAAAGGTATTGTGTTATTTGACTCGACAGGTAAAGATGTTGGTAAAAACTATTCACGCTGGCGTGATGTTTATTTAACCCTAAATGGCTCTTATGGCGCACGAACCACCCAAGAAAATCCTGAAGATGAAAAATCAACAATTATGTATGTTGCTGCGCCTATTAAGTATGAGAATAAAATCATTGGTGTACTCACGGTAGGCAAACCAAATATCACGGTTACACCTTATATCAATAAAGCTGAGTCAAGATTGATATTTTTTGGTGTTATCTTACTTATCGCCAGTTTAGCAGTAGGCGCTCTATTATCATGGTGGCTTGGTGCTTCGCTACATCGTTTTACACGCTATGCAAACGCTATTAGTAAAGGAGAACGAGTTAAAGCACCCCAATTTTATGGTGGCGAATTAACCCAATTAGCTAAAGCATTAGATAAAATGCGTGGCGAACTGGATGGTAAAAACTATGTAGAACGCTATGTACACACCCTTACCCATGAATTAAAAAGTCCGTTAGCGGCTATTCGTGGAGCTACAGAGTTATTACAACAAGATATGCCAATTGAAAAAAGAAATCTCTTTCTAAAAAATATTGATAATGAAAGCGAACGTTTACAAAGGTTAGCCGACCGTTTACTGAATCTAAGTATGGTTGAACAACGTCAAACATTAGAAGAAATTAGCACTATCCCAATCCTACCCCTGATTCAAAAATTACTCACCAGCAAGTCTTCACGCATTGCTCAACAACAGCTTAATGTAGAAGTAAATATTGATGATCAATTAACTATTCAAGGGGAAATATTTTTATTAGAGCAAGCTTTTTCTAATCTATTAGATAATGCATTAGACTTTATTACTGATCAAGGGCTGTTAAAGATTGATAGTAAGATAATAGACCAACAACTTATCATTAATTTTTATAATAAAGGTACAAGTATTCCAGACTATGCCCTAAATCGTCTCTGCGAACGTTTCTATTCGTTAGCTAGGCCAAAAACAGGGCGTAAAAGCACCGGCTTAGGATTAAACTTTGTTCAAGAAGTGGTACTTTTACATAAAGGGCAGCTTTCTATTACAAACTATAAAGAGGGTGTATTAGTTAGCTTATCTTTCCCTATAGCTATTGCTGTATAACTTTAAACAAGGCGCATAACTGAAAACAGTACAATGATTGTGGCAAAGTCATTCAACGACGCGTAAAAATATAGAGCAATAGCTATCTTTAAAAATAAACTTATAAAATACCTAATAGCTTAAGTGATTGTTTAGCTATATCTACACGTTTAGCAATATCTTTTTTAGGGTCTAACATATCAATATTTATCGCAAAGCTATAAACTTTCCCTTCTTTTTCTACCCAACCTACAAACCAACCTACATCAGGCTGATGGTTATCTGCCCAACCTGTTTTGCCATGCAATTGCCAATTTTCCCCTTGCTCTAACAAAGTAATTTCATGAATGGTTTGCTGTACTTCTTTATCATAAGGTAATGTTTGTTGTGCTAAATCTGCTAAAAAAATGGCTTGCTCTACAGCACTAATTTTAAAAGGTCCAACTAACCAAAAATCATCTACCACTTGCCCTATATTAGTATTACCATAATTTAATAGCTTAATATTAGCCTGCATTTGGGCAATGCCTATCCTTCTTGCTAATTCCTGATAAATAGGAAGATTTGAAACTTTTATAGCATCTCTTAAGCCCATATCACGTTGCCACTCAGCCCTTGAGTATGACTTACCACCATAAGGTAACTTTTCATCAACATTTTTTATCGTTTTAGTGGCTAAACCAATTAAGCTATTCACTATTTTAAAAGTAGAGGCGGGAATAAAACGTGTATTAGCGCGAATTTGATTATAGCCAATCAGTTGGTGTTGCTGAACATCATAAACTACAAAAGTACCTACAGTATTACTATCAATAAAAAGCTGGTCTATCTCTTTATTATCATACCAACTTATGGCATAACTCATTTGTGTAAATAAAAATAAAATACAAAAAAATAACTTATTCATCTTATAACTTCTTTAATCATTAAAATTAATTGCCTTTATCTTAAATAACCCTTTATACAATTTCCACAAAAACTCCATATTCTTTTCATAAAAACTCCATAACAACACGAGATACTGTTATCCATCTTTTACAAAGGAATTTTATTATGCAGTGGCAGCTGGCTTGCAAGATTATTACCATCTTACTTTTAATAGCTTTGCTACTGATCCCTATCACTATGATTTATGGACTTATTTATTAGCGTATGTGGTTACGCAACAAAGTAGTCAGCCTATCAAAAACAGATAAAGCTCACTTATTCTTAAAAGAGGAATCTATAAATGACTAAAGTACGTGGACTTCGAGAAGATATTCAACTAGGACTCGCTCTAAAACAACAGATGGAGCAATGGTTACTAACAAGCTATCAAACGACCAATAAACACATTACAAAAATTGATTCTTTAACAGCACAACCAAAACACAATAAAACCTATTAAACAAACTAATGGGTAAAGTCAGCCATTGGCTTTATCCATTGTATCTTCTCTTATATTTCAAGTTATAAAAAAAATGCTAACAGTAATATAACAATAACTTGTTAAACATAGCCTTACCTTAATTAAATAGATTAGAATAAATATTTTTTAAATAAGCAATCTGAGGAGAGGCAATATGAATATGATAAAAACGCGTGCGGCTGTCGCATGGGCTGCCAATCAGCCATTATCTATAGAAGAAGTAGATTTAATGCCTCCTCAAAAGGGTGAAGTACTGATTCGTATTATAGCAACAGGTGTTTGTCATACCGATGCATATACTTTATCGGGTGCAGATCCCGAAGGGATATTTCCTGCCATTTTAGGACATGAAGGAGCAGGTATTGTTGAAGCAGTAGGTGAAGGGGTTACCAGTTTAGCTGTGGGTGATCATGTTATTCCCCTGTACACACCAGAGTGTGGTAAATGTAAATTTTGTCTTTCTGGTAAAACTAACCTTTGTCAGGCTATTCGTACTACACAAGGCAAAGGATTAATGCCTGATGGAACTACCCGTTTCTTTAAAGATGGTCAGCCTATTTTTCATTATATGGGTACATCTACTTTCTCAGAATACACTGTAGTGCCAGAAATAGCTGTGGCAAAAATTAGCAAAGATGCTCCTTTAGAAAAAGTTTGCTTATTGGGTTGTGGCATTACCACAGGTATGGGTGCAGTAACCAACACAGCAAAAGTAAAAGCTGGTGACACAGTCGCTGTATTTGGTTTAGGGGGTATTGGCTTAGCAGTTATTATGGCAGCTAAAACCGTAGGTGCTAGCCGTATTATTGCTATTGATTTAAATCCTAATAAATTTGAATTAGCAAAAAAACTAGGTGCTACAGACTGTATCAATCCTAAAGATTATGACAAACCTATTCAAGATGTAATTGTAGAAATGACCGATGGGGGTGTTGATTTCTCTTTTGAATGCATTGGTAATGTGAAAGTAATGCGTTCTGCACTAGAGTGCTGTCATAAAGGTTGGGGCGAATCCGTTATCATTGGCGTTGCAGGTGCAGGTGAAGAAATTGCTACTCGACCTTTCCAACTTGTGACTGGCCGAGTATGGCGTGGTTCTGCTTTTGGTGGCGTAAAAGGTCGCTCACAACTACCAGTTATTGTTGATAATTATTTGCAAGGTCAATTTGATTTAGACGACTTTATCACCTATGAACTGCCTCTGGATGAAATCAATAAAGCATTTGATTTAATGCATGAAGGCAAATCAATTCGTACAGTTATTCGTTTTTAAGCAATAGGAGTATCCCCATGAGCCTTACAGAACTGGAAAGCCATATATCTTTTGGTGGTGAACAAAAAAGATTTAAACATGCTTCATTGACATTAAATTGTGAAATGAATTTTTCTATATACTTACCACCGCAATATAAAACTCAGGCTTTACCCGTTCTTTATTGGCTCTCTGGGCTTACTTGTACGGATGAAAACTTTACCACTAAAGCGGGCGCTCAGGCTTATGCAGCAGAATTAGGGCTTATCTTAGTTATGCCAGACACAAGTCCGCGCGGTGAGCAGATTGCTAATGATGATGCCTATGATTTAGGACAAGGGGCTGGTTTTTACATAAATGCGACAGAGCAGCCTTGGCAGAAAAACTATCAAATGTTTGACTACATCAGTGTTGAACTTATTGATTTAATTGATAACAATTTTAACACTAATGGTAAACAATCCATTGCAGGTCATTCAATGGGAGGACACGGTGCCTTAATGTTGGCACTACGTCATCCTGATCTTTATTACTCTGCATCTGCTTTTGCACCTATTGTAAACCCTAGCCAAGTACCTTGGGGGCAAAAAGCATTTAGGCATTATCTAGGTAATGATCCGCAAGCATGGCAAACTTATGATAGCTGTTTTTTACTTGAACATTATCAAGCCGAACCTTTCCCTATTTTAATCGACCAAGGAACTGCTGATAACTTTATGCCTGAGCAGCTACAACCTGAAGCTTTAGAAAAAATTGCTAAAAATCGAAATTGGCCCTTAACGCTAAGACTACAGCAAGGATATGACCATAGCTATTACTTTATTGCTAGTTTTATTGAAAACCACTTAGCATTCCATAAGCAATATCTTAGCTAAGATACTTACCTTTCACTTAACAGTAGTTTTACATTACTACTAGCTAAAATGTTATTACTCATTGATAGAGTAATAACATTTTGTATACCTTTGATATATAGAAAACTAACTAAAAGCCGTTAATTTAACTGGCAGTAAGCAATCTATTTACATTGGAATTTTGTATATTTTTCCACGCAATAAGAACCCCTCACTAATTCAAGGAGTTAACTCCTTGAATTAGTATCTATCATACCAATTTCCTCTACTTAAAATATTAAGTAATACCCTACTCAACTCAAGATAGTTAGAAAAATTCTATTAAATTGAAGTCTTCATGGTTAATAATACTAAACACTTTTAAGTAAACATCCATAATACAAAATTGGTTTTTAATCATCAGTATACGATGATAATTTAATTTGACTAATCTTTACTATCAAAAAACATTTTACACTTCAAAACTAACAACCTCCCTTTTTATCTAACTTTAATACTAATTATCTTTTAGTTTTAAAGCCGCTTTATAAAGCTTAACTAATTGCTGCTCGCTAGCAGCATATACAAAATCAACAAGGAAATGTCTGATATCATCTGTTACAGAGACCTCTTTATTTCCTCCACCCATATCAGGGAAAAGATCCTGAATAGGTACTTTTAATGCAACAGATAACCTATATAGGGTATCCATTGCAGGATAATAGTCGCCTTTTTCTATACGCCCAAGAGACTTGGGGTCGATACCTATTTTTTCAGATAACGACTCTTGAGAAAGTAACTTTAACTTTCTTATACGACGTATTTGCTGGCCGACATCTAATACGTTAACCATTTAAATAAGCCCAGTTTTTTTTAAATTAGGAAATCATTGGTATCCTCTTGCCAAACCTTTCCTCTATCCTCCTTTAACTAAATCAAAATAATTTTGATTGATTTTATAAATCTGAATGGATGATTTGAATAAAATACCCATTACTAAAAATAACTACTGTTTTATGTACGTCCAAGTGATTTAAAATTATTACTTGTATTTTTAATAACAGTTCATAAACAATATTTTTAATTTATCGACATAATTATTGACTGATAAATCCGATTTTCTTAAGCATTCAATTAATAGAATTAGTCTTTTTAATTATGGAACTTTATCGCCGCCATAAAAAACCATTTGTAAAGTATCTTTTTTTAAAATAAAGTTACCTTATAAGTGTATATTTTTTAACGAGCCTAACTAAACTACAAAGTACAGCAATTGATGCCTGCATTTTACCTGTTCAAATCTTAATTTGATAACCATCTCTTTGTATAATAAAGCTAAATATACTTGTTTTTATTCTAAGCAACTAACTTTTTTTAAAATCATCCAATTCTCTGTGCTGTAAAAGAATCGTTATCTTCATCACAAAATACATTTAATAAATGTTTTTTTCATAAAAAAAGTTACTTTGTACATGTGATTTTTAAAAAACTATGCTAAAGTCTTACAAAAGCTAAACTAATCATATTTGTCATAGTAGTTTATTTAGAGCTGTAGCTACTAATATAGAAGGGTAATACGGTCGGGCATCAACGGCCATAAGTGTTGTTATGAAATTAAAAACGCCTAACAATACATATTAAGAAGGATTTCAACATGGATAGATATCATATAAAAGCACTACTTGCATGTTCATTAATCACTTGTTCTACAATTAGCTATGCAGACGATTCTGAGATATTTTTTAGTAAGGATCTATCTGCCACTAAACCTAATATTATTTTCCTTTTAGATATTTCAGGCTCTATGGCTGGCAATAGATTAGAGATGCTGAAAGAGTCGATGGAAAGTATATTGACCAGTAAAGATGTCAAAGATGTCCGTGTAGGTATAATGAGTTTTGCTACATCTTTTTATCAAAATCATAAAGTTGTTGATATTGACGAGGTTGTCCCATCAAAAGATGTTGCAATCAGAACCCCATCTTCGGCTAACCCAGGTTATACCCTTTTAACTCAACCTATTATGAATGGCTATGATAACCTCTATCAACCAACAAATACTACGACATCGCCAACACAATGGGGGCTTAAAAACTCCTTCACGGGGGGAACAGTCTTAAGTGCATCAGCTATTATAAATAATAGTATACTTGGTTATCGTTTTAATAATATTTTAATTAAAAACGCAACTACTGCTGGTATTGCTCCAACTGTTGCAATTAAAAAAGCTGAAATTAAATTCTATAAATCGATTTCTTCTCTAGCACTCAATGTATCTATCTCAATGGATCCGGAAATCGATGCGCCACCATTTAGGACATTTGCAAACTATTTGGGAAAACGTAAAGCCGCAGCTGACACACCAATAACTTGTACCACTAGTACTGGTCTTTATGTTTCATGTGATGTAACCGATTTGGTTAGGAAAAAAATTAGCGACCCAGCATGGCAAGATGGCAATGCCATTGCCTTTTATTTCTCCTCTTATAGTACAAGTGTTACTAAGTATCTTAATGCAACAACTTCGCCAGATTTTCGAGCAAATCAGGCTACATTGTTAGAAATTGAAGTAGACAACTCATTGGTTGCAGACAATCGTAAAACTTATCGAGATGAGTTGTTATATACATCCTTTTCACTTTTTACGACAGGTTCTACAGCAATTGTTGGCTCTATGCTTAATGTTGCGAAATATGTAAGCAATGTCAATAAGTCTTATAGCACAAGCACTAAAGGCCCTTATCACGATAAAACTTGGGGAGAGAGCCCTTTACAAGAAGGATGTCAACTAACCCACCTAGTACTAATGACAGATGGTGCTGCAAACATATCTGCCAGTACTAACGTAGGCTGGTATATGACTGGAGCGAGTAATTCTTGCCCAGTATTTAATGATAGTGAAGGAAGTACATCAAATGAACCTAGTGGTACAAGTAGCTACGAAAAATGTGGTAGAGCGCTAGCCTCTTGGATGGCTAGACAAAGCCAATCTGATTTTGAAGGTGGCAATTTTATTAGAACCCATGCTATTGGTTTTACATTATCTCCAACTAGTGTTGCTCAAAAGTTTGTTGATGACCTGGCAGCATATGGTATGGGTAAGTCATACAATGCTAGTAATGCAGTAGAATTAGCAGACGCCTTCAAAGATATTGTGGCTGGCGCATTACTTGTAGATAGCCCTAGTGCTAGTGGGCAAGTAACTCTTAGTCCTGAAACTAAGTATATACAGCGTAATGAAGTATATTACGCACTTTATAAATCTGAAAACTATGATTACTGGCCTGGTAATATGAAAAGTTTTCAAATGAAGTATATCGAAACCACATTAACTAATGGAGAACTAGGACAACGTGCTGTTCTCTATGATAGCAAAGATGTCTCAGCCCTGAATGCTGATGGCACTATCAAAAATACTGCTTCAAGCCGCTGGTCTACAGCAGATGGAGGAAATGTAACTCAAGGTGGTGTTGTAGCTCAGCTAAAATCCCCTGCATTGAGGAATGTATTTACCATATCAGGAAATGCTGTTGAAGATCTAAAAGCCTCTGCCAGTTTAACTAATGCAGATTTGAACCTATCAGGCGATAATCAAGATAATGTCCGTATGGGATTATTAGATTTCATTCGTGGTTATGAGTATAAGGCAGGGGGTGGTACTGTTGAAAATATTAAAAAAATAGGTGATTCAGCTAAGAGCGGTGTAACTCTAGCTAGTTATAGCTGCGCCTCTGGAGAAGATATAATAGAATGTGATTTTGCTGACTTAAACCAAGTTGCATTATTAGCAGGTAATGATGGTTTTATTAGAGGATTTGATGTGACCTCAGGGCAAGCTTTATTTGAATATATGCCTAAAGAAATGCTACCCATCATCCAACATCTAGAAGCAAGAAAAACGCTATCAATTAATGAAGTTAGAAATTATGGTATGGATGGTAATATTGTTGTTTACCATGATGATAAAAATCTTGATGGCTTTATTAATAATGGTGAGGATGCCTTTGCTTATGTAGTATCAGGACGTGGTGGCCCTTACTTATATGCGCTTGATATTACAAATAAGAATGCACCTAAACTAGCTTGGATGATTACCAATAAAACCAATGGTTTCTCCAAATTAGGCGACACATGGTCTGCACCTGTAGTTGGTAAAATAGACATAGATGGAACAGTGACCCCAGTACTTATCTTTGGTGGCGGTTATGACAGATCACAAGATGAAAATCCACTTCGTCATACTGATACTGTTGGTAATGCCTTGTATATTGTTCATGCGAAAACGGGTGCTCTTATTTGGTCTACATCGACAAACATGAATTATAGTATTCCAAGCCCTGTAGCAGTAGTTACAGAAACAGTTGATACAATAGACTTAATTAGTGATATCTTCTTTGGTGATATGGGTGGACAATTATGGCGCTTCAAAGTCAATAATGGTAGACCTGTTAGTACTTTAATAACTTCTGGTGGCGGAGACAATGGTATTGTTGCTAAATTTGCAGCTGACACATTAAAAGACTCTCGTAGATTGTATTACCCTCCTGTAATTAGTGGGTTTTCATCAGAAACGCTGAAAAATACCATATCGGTTAGTATTGGTTCTGGCTATAGAGCCCATCCATTATCAACAGATACAGAAGATAGAATCTATTCTCTACGTCTTCCAAAACTAGTTGATACACCAACAAGTGCAGTGATTACAGAAGATGATTTGGCTGTTACTTCATTAGATGGCCAAACATTAACAGGAGATCAAAATAAACTAAACAATGGTTTTGTTATTCGACTAGGCACAGCTACTAACTCAGCTGGAGAAAAAGTTGTTTCTGCCGCATATGCTGACTTTGGACGTATAGTATTTAATACCTATACTCCTACTAAAACAGTGACTAAAAACTGTGTTCCAGGTTCTGGTACACAGAGAACTTACAACTTTGACACATCAACAGGCATATCTTTACTAACAACTGCCTATTTAGAAACCAGTATTTCTACGTTGCCTCCTGATGTCGCTGCTTATTGTAATGGTAGTTTCTGTACCATCGCTCCTGGACTAGGAATGTTAGCTGAAGATAATCCTTTACCAAAAGGAAAAGATTCTAAGGATCCCTTTGTTACTGAGACTGGCCTTGATGGTAAGGGTAGACTATGGCAGAGAGTAAGTTGGACAGATAACTTTAGCCTCGACATTACACCTTAACTAGTTGATTTATAAAAGAAGCCCATTGCCTGAGTACTTCATCCTCACTACCAAAAAGTACTCAGGACTTTTTAATTAAACGCTTAGCTCACCAATTTTCTTAAAGCACTTTCAGTTAATCTATAAACTGTCCACTCATCTTGTGGTTTTGCGCCCAACGACTCATAGAACTCAATTGCAGGTGTATTCCAATCAAGCACACTCCATTCAAAACGACCACATCCCTCCTCTACAGCCATTTTAGCTAAATGTAGTAACAACAGTTTACCAACTCCTTTGCCTCTTTCACTTGCTGCTACATATAAATCTTCTAAATAGAGCCCTTTCTTGGCCAACCATGTTGAATAATTATAAAAATAAATAGCATAAGCAATAATTTTACCCTGCTCATTTTCACAAACAAATGCTTTAGCGGTTGAATCTTCAGAAAATAAAGATGACTTAATCGTTTCCTCTGTCGCTAACACTTCATGCTCTGCCTTTTCATAAATAGCTAACTCTGTTATTAGCGATAAAATAGTTGCTGCATCACTAGGCTTGGCATTCCTTATAATCAGTTCACTAGCCACATCAAATCACTCCTAATTTCTATGAAAAAATATTATTATAACAATAAAAATACATACTAAGCTGTTTTGACCTATTGTAGAATAGAGCAGTTAAAGTAACCTTCCTATAATCAAAATCTTTTTAATAACAACTGTATAGTTACCTATGATATGACTAATAACCCCCTTTATACATTTCCTGCTATTTATTTAGCTACTATCTTAATGCTAGCAGGCTCTGGTCTTTTTACTACCTATTTAGGGTTAAGGCTTACTTCAGAGGGTGTTAGTGAAATGCTCATTGGCAGCTTAACCACTGCTTTTTATGCAGGCTTGGTGGTAGGTGCTAAAATAGGGCACCGACTTATCGCTAGTTTTGGGCATATCCGTTCCTATGTTGCCTGTGCAGGTTTGGCAACGATAGCTACCTTAGCGTATGTATTAATTGAAAATATTGCCGTGTGGGTAGCATTACGTTTTGTTATTGGTATCGTAATGATGAACCAATATATGGTGTTAGAAAGTTGGCTTAATGAACAAGCTGAAGAAAACCAACGGGGTATTGCTTTTGCTGGCTATATGATTGCCACCGATCTAGGTCTAATGTTAGGGCAGGCTTATCTACATCAATTTCCTGCGTTAGATTTTAGACCGCTTATTATGATTGCCATGTTATTTGCAGCCTGTTTAATCCCCATCGCAATGACGCGCCGTGTTCACCCTGCAAAACTAACTGCTGCTCCATTAGAAATTAGTTTTTTCTGGCAGAAAGTGCCGCAAGCACTTATTATGATTTTTTTAGTAGGCATTATGGTAGGTTCTTTCTATGGTTTAGCTGCTGTTTATGCTAAAAAAAGCGGACTAGATACATCTAATGCCAGTTTGTTTGTAATGGTTTGCATTGGTGCAGGATTCTTAGCACAATGGCCTATTGGTTGGTTATCAGACCATTTTAATCGTGCCAAATTGATTCGTATTAATGCTGTACTTTTTGCAATTTCTACCATTCCGCTATGGGGTTTTATAGAACTTCCTACCCTATTAATGATGGCCTGTGGCTTTATTGGTGGTATCTTTTTATTCACCTTTTATCCATTAGCGATTGCTTTTGCTAATGATAATGTTGAGCAATCAAAACGTGTCGCGTTAAGCGCTCTGCTATTATCAGCTTATGGTATAGGGGCTAGCATAGGTCCCATTCTTATCGGCACTCTGATGGAATACTTTAAACCTAGCGCCTACTATATTGCTAGCTCTATTGCAGCATTACTTATAGCAATATGGGTGAAACCGAATAAAGTTAAATATGTGGAAGATGGCCCATTACAGCATGTTGTTGTAACAACCACCGTTTCTACAGTAGGTGCTACACTTGATCCACGTATTGATGAAATTCCAGAGGAGTTAATTGTTGAAGCACCTCCTACCATTGGTAGATCAGATGATATAATCAGTGAAGATGAGGAAACTACCGAAACAGATCAACATCCAACTCCACCCTCTGAGGTAAAATGATAAATAACACTTATGAGTTATAATTTAATAAGTGCCGCTGATCCTGATAGATTAGAAACATGGATAAAATATCGCAAAGGACTTTGTCAAAGTTGTATAGCAAGTTGTTGTCAACTTCCTGTTGAGGTTAAATTAGATGATTTGATTCGACTAGAAATAGTTGATGAATTTGAGCGAGAAGAACCGCTAAAAAATATTGCTAAGCATTTAAAAAAACAAGGAATTGTGGAACACTTCAATCATAAAAAGGAACTTTTTACGTTAAGCAGAATGGCGAATAATGACTGCTATTTTTTAGATAAAAAAACAAGGCTCTGTACGGTTTATGAAAAACGACCTAATACTTGCAGAAATCATCCACAAATAGGACCTAAAGCCAATTATTGCGCCTACCGCCCTAAACAATCTTAATAAATTATATGGTGTATTATGAAAGTTGTTATTGCTCCAGATTCATTTAAAGAATGCTTAGCAGCCAGTGATGTAGCCACAGCTATTGCTAAAGGTTGGAAAGATATTTTTCCTAATGATGAGGTAATTTGCCATCCAATGGCTGATGGTGGGGAAGGTTCTATCAATGCTATTTTACATGTTTTAAAAGGTAATTTCTGTATTGATGAGGTGAATGATCCATTAGGTCGCCCTATAAAAGCAAACTGGGCGTGGTTTCCGCAAAATAAAGTAGCCATTATAGAAATGGCAGAAGCCAGTGGCTTACAATGTCTAGCTCCAAACGAACGCAACCCAATGATAGCCTCTAGTTATGGTACTGGGCAACTAATTCTAAAAGCCCTTGATAAAGGTGCAAGAGTTATTATCCTTACCATAGGCGGTAGTGGTACGAACGATGCTGGTGCAGGTATGATGACAGCACTAGGCTTAAAATTATTAAATGCAAATGGCCAGCCTATCTCAATGGGTGGCGCGGCATTAAGCCAAGTAGCAACTATTGATGATACATTATTACACCCTAAAGTTACTCAAACAAAATTTATGGTCGCTTCTGATGTAAACAATCCGCTTTGTGGCAAAAAAGGTGCTTCTGTTATATTTGGACCACAAAAAGGAGCGTCAGAACAACAAGTCGCCCTCTTAGATGCTGCATTAGGCCATTTTGCTACAATATGTCAAAATAAATATTTCCGTGATGAGCGAAGTTTTGCAGGTGCAGGTGCTGCTGGTGGGCTTGGTTTTGCAGCAAAACTATTCTTAAATGCTGATTTTAAACCAGGTGTTGAATTGATAGCGCAAATCACCCAATTAGAGAAAAATATGCGAAATGCTGATTTGGTTATCACAGGCGAAGGTCAAATTGACAAACAATCAGTCATGGGTAAAACGCCTATAGGTGTTGCTAAACTGGCTAAAAAACAAAATATTCCTGTTATCGCTATCGCAGGAACACTGGGGAAAGAATATGAAGTTGTCTATCAAGAGGGAATTGATGCTGCCTTTAGCCTGATAGGTGCTCCCATGTCTTTAGCAGAGGCTAAATTTGAAGCTAATAATCTACTTATGAAACGCGCTAGTGATATTGCTCGACTCTGGCATACAGCAAGACAACTGTAATCTATGTCTGAAATATTTGATGCAAAAGCTTTTTTAAGCACCTGTAGTGTTCATCCTGGTGTCTATCGTATGTTCGATAGTCAGGATGATTTGCTTTATGTAGGAAAAGCAAAAAACTTAAAAAAACGCCTTATTAGTTATTTTCGAAAAACTGGCTTAGCACCAAAAACAGCAGCTTTAGTCAGTAAAATTGCTCGTATCGAAATCACTATTACAGCTAATGAAACTGAAGCATTATTGCTTGAACAAACGCTGATTAAAGAATATCGACCACCTTACAATATATTACTTAGAGACGATAAATCTTACCCTTATGTATTTCTATCTACCGAGGATGAATTTCCCAGATTTAGTATTCACCGTGGTAATAAAAGACAAAAAGGTCGTTATTTTGGCCCCTACCCTAGTGTTGGCGCCATACGGGAAAGTTTAAACTTATTACAAAAAACATTTAAAGTAAGACAATGTGAAAACAGCTATTTTAAAAATCGTACACGCCCTTGTTTGCAATATCAAATTAAACGTTGCAAAGCTCCCTGTGTCAACTTAGTAAGCCAGCAAGAATATAGTGAAGATGTAAGGCTTTCTACCTTATTTTTGGAAGGCCGCAATCAAGAGTTAACACAAGAACTCACTGAACGAATGGAACACGCTGCCAATAGTTTAAACTTTGAAATGGCGGCAGAGCTACGTGACCAAATATCACTTATACGACGCGTACAAGATCAGCAAAGTATGGAAGGTGGCACAGGTAACGTAGACATTATTGCAGCAACGGTTAATCCTGGTGGTGCTTGTGTTAGTTTAATGACTGTACGCAATGGACGTGTGTTAGGTAGCAAAAATTTCTTTCCTCAAGTTTCGATAGAAGAAGATACTCAAACAGTACTTTATGCTTTTATTAGTCAATATTATTTAGGTAATCCTGATCGTGATTTTCCAAATGAACTTATTGTTAATGCATTACATGATGATTTCCCGCTATTAATAGGGGCTATTGCCCAGAAAACAAACCATGAGTTAATCATTAGCCAACGTGTCAGAGGCACTAGAGCAAAATGGCAGCAATTAGCTATTACCAATGCTACACAAGCACTCACTGCACGTTTAACTAATCGTTTACATATGGCTGCTCGTTTTGAAGCACTAGCTGAATCATTACAACTAAGTGAAATACCTGAACGCTTGGAATGTTTTGATATTAGCCATTCTAGTGGTGAAGCTACGGTTGCTTCTTGTGTGGTATTTGGCCAAGAAGGCGCTATTAAATCTGATTATCGTCGTTTTAATATTGAAGGTATCACAGCAGGTGATGACTATGCTGCTATGCACCAAGCACTTACTAGACGCTTTAAACGTGCCAAAGAAGGCGAAGGCAAACTACCTGATATTTTATTAATCGATGGTGGTAAAGGCCAACTAAGTATGGCTCAACAAGTGATGCAGGAGTTACAACTCAATCTAACGCTACTGGGTGTTGCGAAAGGTGTTACCCGAAAACCGGGATTAGAAACGCTCTATTTAAACGATGCTGAGCATGAGTTTACTTTACCCACTCACTCCCCTGCACTTCATCTTATACAACAAATTAGAGATGAATCTCATCGCTTTGCTATTACAGGCCACCGTAATCGTCGTGATAAAGCACGTCGTACTTCTAAATTAGAAGGAATTGCAGGCATAGGCGCTAAGCGACGTAGAGACTTATTAAAGCACTTTGGCGGATTACAAGAGATTAGTCGAGCTAGTCTTGATGAAATCGCCAAAGTACCTGGTATTAGTCGTAAATTAGCAGAACAGATTTATGATGCCTTACATAGCCAATAACCTTAGCAGCTACGTCTTACTCTATAGCTGTTGATGTATAATTTTAGACGAGGCAAATGACTGAAGACAGTACAACTAGTACCACAAAGTCATTTAACGCAGTATAAAAATACAGAACAATAGCTATATAAAATCTATTCCTTTAAAAATACGCTTAGCATTTCCTCGTTCAATATGATGATGAAATAAACGCCGTTCTGCTTTATGCTCTCCTTCTATCAACTGCTTTTTCTTAGCTAATTTTTGGCTTATCAACAATAACGCCAAACGTT
Source organism: Entomomonas asaccharolytica (assembly GCF_016653615.1). Lineage (NCBI taxonomy): Bacteria > Pseudomonadati > Pseudomonadota > Gammaproteobacteria > Pseudomonadales > Pseudomonadaceae > Entomomonas > Entomomonas asaccharolytica. The sequence goes on from NZ_CP067393.1 coordinate 2,916,703, forward strand.
TATTAGCATGTTGGCTACGTTCACTTTGTACCTTAACCGTAATCCCTGTAGCTAGATGCGTGGCTCTTACCGCTGAATCGGTTTTATTAACATGCTGACCGCCTGCTCCTGATGCACGCATTGTTTCAAACTTGATTTCACCATCACTCGCCACATGTGGAGTATTAAAACAGGCGACACCAATAAACCAATTTTTACGACCATGATTAGGGCGATATGGGCTTTGACAAATCCACTGAATTGAGCCTACCCATTGCTCTGCAATAAACTGCTCTTGCTCACCGTCCAAAGTAACCAATACAGAACGTAATGTATTAGCATTGCGTCCTTTTTCCTGTTCGATAATAGTTAACTTAACCTTAGCTTGCTCTGCTTCTTTATGCAGCTTTTGTAATGCTTTAGCGACTGCTAAACAACATTCTTCAGGTCCTTGTGCAGAAGATAATTGAAGTAATAACATTAATTATCCTCCTTCTGCGTTTTGTATGTCAGTACTGGTTTAAAACGTGCAACTAATTTAATAAGCCCTGCACCTAGCATCGCTTCAATCACTGTATCAATTGATTTATAAGCTTGTGGTGCTTCCTCATAAAGTAATTCACGATTACAGCAAACCACTCGACTACCCAACTTCGTACGCGTTAATTGAGCAGCAGTATAACGCTTAGCTAACCGTCCTTTACATTCAGAACGCATCCATTTACGACCAGCGCCATGGGCTAATGACAGTAAACCCTTTTCTGTGTTAATTGGTTGTACTAGATAACTATAATCACCTCGAGAACCAGGGATAACAACTAACCCTTTATCCGCAGGTGCTGCTCCTTTACGATGTAACCAACCTTGTTTGCCTGCAATGGTTTCTGGTGTAACTAAGTTATGGCTAATATCTACTAGTTTACGACCATTACTTCGTAAACGCTTTAATATACGTCTAGCAATCAGCTCTCTATTTTCAGTAGCGAAACGTAATGCATAGTTATGTTGTGCTAAATAATCAGTTGCTTCAACAGTATTCTCTAACAAACCGTTATGATTAAAACGTTCTACATGAATACGTAAAATATTTCCACCCAACCCTCTAGAACCGCTATGTACCAGTAACTGCAAATTCCTTTTATCTAGCTGCAATACGGTAGTTTTAGTTTCATCATAAATAGTGTCTAATTGCTGTAGCTCTGCAAAATGATTACCTGCACCAATAGTGCCAGGGGCATTAGTGGATAAAGATTCAGCCACATTTAAAAGCTGTTGCTTTTCCTCACTCACCACTGGTGCATCAATACATCCTAACCGTTTCTCTAATTTATCTAAATTTAAACCTACTGTATTAATATTTGTTTGCCAAAGTGACATCCCACAACCAATATCGCCACCCACTAATGCGGGATAAAAACACCCCACTGAAAAGAAAGCAGCACCAATCGGATAACCACGACCTGCGTGTAAATCTGGCATACCAATAACCTTCAGCATACCTGTTAATTTTGCTGTTGTTTGTAATTGTTGGATTGCATTTCCTTCAATCCATGTATCGTCTGAGGCGACTAAACTAACACCTTCAGACAAAGTACGAATAAAATTGCCCATAGACCAATTCCATTAATTATATATTTAAAAATTTTAGGCAATAGCAAACTCTATTCTTTATCGAATAGCACTATTACTCGTTTGTAGAATTGGCAGGCCTAAACCAAGGCAAAAAAGGTATTATTAACCTTGGAATGACCTGCAAAGGATAGTAGTAACAAGCATAATTAATCTCCTTTGCAGTAGTTGAATTGAAATTTTGTAGGCAATTTAAATTATCTTAAATCAACAGTCAATTATTAAACTGTTTTTTTCATCATCAGTTCATTTAATATAATAAACCATTATCTCTTAACTGTTCTACCATGCCCTCTACCATTCGCTGATAGCCCTGCGCATTAGGATGGATATTATCTAGTCTTAATTTTTCATCCCTTAAAACATTAGAAAAAACGGAATTGATTAATATAACATTTTCTTCTTTAGCTAACTCTTTATAAATTGCTGAGTCTGAAGGTAGCCCCATCATTGCTATGGGGGATAATGCGGGCACTGCTATTAACACAGGAATCGCATTTTCTGCTTTTACTGCCTTAATAATAGCTCTAACATCTTCTTTTACTGCTTGCTCTTTGCGTCGTCTTAAAAAGTCATTTCCACCGATTTCAATCAATACTAATTTAGGTTGATATTGTTTTAATACGGATGAAATTCTATTTTTTGCCTGATCTGCACGCTCACCAGAAACACCAGCATTAATAATATTCCAACCTGTAATCACTGCTAACCGAGAGGGGTAGTTTTGCTCTTTAGAGACACCAAAGCCATAAGTAACACTATCACCAAATGCCACTACAGTGCTATCTGAGCTAATTGCGTCATACTGAACTTCTGATTTACCACATGCACCTAATATAATTACTAAAAGAATTATTATGCTATGTTTTATTAAGTTCATTACTATTTATATTCTCTTAAGGTTGATAACGTTTATCTGCAACTAATTCTTTTAAAATCTGTTCATTATAGCCTTTAATAACTTTGCCATTTGCTTCTATTAAAGGGACTCCACGGCCACCTAACTTTTTATGTCGCTCACTAGCCATAGCATCTTTTTCAATATCATATTCTTTATAACGAACACCACTTTGTATAAGTATATTTCTTGCCTTTTTGCAATAGCCACACCATGCTGTGGAGTAAAAGTGAATAGTATCTTGTGCATTATTTTGCCCAGCACTTTTAACGCCTGTAAAGAAATTATTTATATCTTCATTTGTCAGGCGCATAGGCTCTTCTTGAGGTTTGCTATTTTCCAAAATAAAATAACCTGCCGCTAATACTATTATCACAATAATAATATATTTCAAAATAACTCCTTTACCTCTTTAACTTAATATTTCATATTTATCATCATAACTGATAATAAATGAAAATTATCGTTTTTTGTAAACACTTTATTTGTAAGCCACGTATTATCTTCATAATTGTTAGAGAAACAAGCATGTTTTTCAGCATATTATTGTAATGTTGTATTTAGAATATTTTATTTAGCGCATAAACTATTTGCTATTATTTTATGCTTAAACAATTATGTTATTTAATTTTTATAGTTTTTATATTCTTGAGTAAGTAACAGGCCAAACGACCTGTTACTTAACAGAGATTACATAGCAGCTTTGAAGATTCCTTCAACTTCTGCTTGATCGCCTTGACGAGGGTTAGTAATTGCACAAGCATCTTTTAATGCATTAGCAGCTAATGTAGGAATATCTTCTGCTTTGGCATTAAGTGCTGTTAAATTAGCAGGGATACCTACATCTTTTGCTAACTTTTTAATTTCAGCAACACAAGCTTTAGCACCTTGCTCATCAGACATGTCTTTAACATCAACGCCCATTGCAGCTGCTACATCTTTTAAACGTGGCGCGCATGAAGGTAAGTTATATTCTTGTACATGAGGTAGTAATACCGCATTACAAACTCCATGAGGTAAATCATAGAAGCCACCTAATTGGTGAGCCATTGCATGTACATAGCCTAGAGAAGCATTATTGAATGCCATCCCCGCTAAGAACTGTGCATAAGCCATATTTTCACGTGCTACTGCATTAGTACCCTCTTTAACTGCTGTACGTAAATTGTTGGCGATTAAAGTAACAGCTTTTAAAGCACAAGCATCTGTAATAGGGTTAGCTGCAATAGAAACATACGCTTCAACAGCATGGGTTAATGCATCCATACCTGTTGCTGCTGTTAAACCTGCAGGCATACCATGCATTAATTGAGGATCATTCACAGATAAAACTGGCGTTGTATTGCGATCAACAATAGCCATTTTAATATGACGCGCTTCATCTGTAATAATGCAGAAACGTGTCATTTCACTGGCTGTACCAGCCGTAGTATTAATTGCTACAAGTGGTAACTGTGGTTTAGCAGAACGATCCACGCCTTCATAATCACTAATATGACCACCATTGGTAGCGCATAGTGCAATACCTTTTGCACAATCATGAGGTGAGCCACCACCCAATGAAATGACAAAATCACAATTATTTGCTTTTAATAAATCCAAACCTTCTTGTACATTGGTAGTGGTAGGATTTGGCTTAGTACCAGGATATACAACAGCCTTAATGCCTTCTTTATCTAATAAATCAGTTACTGTTTTTACAACGCCAGATTTATTTAAAAAATCATCTGTTACTATTAATGCTTGCTTGAAACCATAACCTTTCAGTAATCCAACTGCATCCGCTAACGCGCCATCACCCATAACATTTACAGCAGGAATAAAAAATGTAGTACTCATAATAGCCTCTCACGCTAAACCACTAAAAAGTGGTCTATGATTAAAAGTTAATTGTGGTTTTTACCACTAAATATACGTCAACATACTACTTATTATTTATTGATATATATTTATAATTATAGCACAGAGGGTGCTGAATTTCGCCATCCAAAATTGGCATATGTCAAATAATCACCTCATGAAGTCAACAACTCCATTTCTCTTTACTCGTAAAACAAATGGTTAGCCATCTTTGTTGAGGGGGGATAGATAACTGTGAGGCAATTTGTTCTCTAATATTATCTAAAGCGATAACCCCTTGTTCTTTCGCAAAAGTTTCAGGTGTGATGAGATGAATTTCTATGGAATATAAACGTCCTGTTTTTACCACATAACTCTCATAATTTACTAATCCATGTTGTTGTACAATCTTGCTAGCAAGTTGATTGACTTCATTATCTAACTCTTTGGAAGCAACTAAGAAAATTTCTTGCAATGACTGCTTTAATATTTTTAAAGGCACAGGAATAAAGAAAACGGTTAAAACAAGCAAAGCTACTGAGTCAATATAAGGTGACCAATATTGGTATTGTGTTCCTTGAATTAATAGGCCAATAATAAATGCGATTAATAAGGCTGAGGTAATTAAACTAGACATTAACCAGCTATTAACATCTATTTGCAGTAAATCAGATTTCAATTGTGCGTTAATTCTTTTCTCATAAAAATACATGCCAAAGCAAACACTACAAACTAATACAGCATATATCGTAGCGAAACTAAAGGTTAGGCTATGGCCGCCATCAATAATATTTAATATGGCATTAAGCTGTGCATATAAACACAATAACAAAATAATCGAACCGTTGACCGTTGCTGCAATGGGTTCAAAGTGCCAGAAACCAAATTGAAACCGATTGGTTGATTGTTTTGCCATTAACTTAATAACCAGTACTGATAAGACTGACATGGCGGTATCAATGGTTGAGAAGATACCATCAAACAAAATGGACTGTGAGCCTGACAATAAACCAAACACAATACCAACAGCAGCAATAACCAAGGTTACACTGATCGATAATTTAAAAATTTTAACTTCTTTTGTGGTACTCACTACCTATCCCCATCAATAACAAATAATTGGGCTGTCCTAGCTATATTAGATTATTAGAGTAAAAATAGATATTTAGACTTGAAGTGAGCCACTCTAATCTTAGGTGGCTCATGTTGTTAGAACTAGTTACAAGCTAATGCTTGTTTTTGAATTGCAAAGATTTCTTCAATACCTTGTTTAGCTAAAACTAGCATGCTATTTAATTCATCTGGCTGGAATGGTTCTCCCTCAGCTGTTCCCTGCACCTCAATAAAACCACCGGCATCTGTCATTACTACATTCAAGTCAGTTTCTGCGCCAGAGTCTTCCAAATAATCTAAATCTAAAACCGCTTGGCCTTGATAAATACCTACTGAAACAGCAGCAATAAAATGCTTAAATGGATCAGCTTTTAATTGTCCTCGTTGTTTCATCACTTGCAATGCATCGACTAACGCCACTGATGCACCTGTAATAGAGGCAGTACGTGTGCCACCATCAGCTTGAATAACATCACAGTCTATATGCAAGGTATATTCACCTAGCTTAGTTAAATCAAGCGCGGCTCTTAAAGAGCGTCCAATTAATCGCTGTATTTCTTGGGTACGACCACTTTGCTTACCTTTTGCAGACTCTCGTTGCATACGTTCACCCGTTGAGCGAGGTAACATGCCATATTCGGCGGTTAACCAACCTTGCCCTGCTCCTTTTAAAAATCTAGGAACATTCGACTCAACAGAAACTGTGCAAATAACTTTAGTATCGCCAAACTCGACTAATACAGAACCTTCTGCATGTTTAGTATAGTTTCTAGTAATCTTGATAGAACGTAATTGGGCTGCCTCGCGTCCGCTGGGTCGTTTCATAGTCTTTCCTAATTTTCTGAACCTTAATTAAACTATTATTATACACCATACCTTGAAATGATTACTTCTTGTGTGTCATTCCAATTTGTGTTGGTAACAAATAAAAAATAACCGCAGAAAACACTGTAAATAATCCCACTCCCAAGAATGTACCCTGAAACGCAGGCAACACTTCTATACTATCAACAGCAGGCTGACCACCATTAAAATAAGCCAATAATATGGCAGAAATAGCTACCCCAAAACTAATTGATAGTTGCACAACCACTGATAACAATGCATTACCACTACTCGCCAAGTCATCATCTAGTTGAAACAAAGCGACTGTATTCATGGCTGTAAATTGTAAAGAATTTATTGCTCCTGTAGCTCCTAGCATAGCTAACAGTAATAGAAATGGCATTTCTTTATCAACCCATGAGAAACTACAAATTAATAAACCTAGCAATAGTGTATTGACGGTTAATACCCAACGGTATCCAAAGAAATTAATGATATGACGCACTAATGATTTACTTAAAATAGCACACAGCGCAGTTGGTATCATCATCATACCTGCCTCCGCAGGAGAATAACCTAAAGCAAGCTGTAATAATAAAGGGATTAAAAAAGGTAAAGAACCATTGCCTAAACGAGCAAATAAATTTCCCAGAATACCAATTGAAAAACTACGAATTTTAAACAGACTAGGAGGAAAAAGTGGAAACTCAATTCTAAAGGCATGCCACCAGTACCCAATAAAACAACTAAATCCCAATATAAATAAAAGCGTGACAAAACTAGCAGGTAAATGAATTTCAGATAATCCTTCAAGGGCAAAGCTAATCATTATCATAGCAGTGCCAAATAGTATAAACCCTATAAAATCAAACTTAGTACGTATAGCACCACGTAAATCTGGCATAAATTTACAAGCGACAAAACAACCTAGTATCCCCATAGGGACATTAATTAAGAAAATCCAATGCCATGAAAAATACTCAACTAACCATCCTCCAACCGTTGGGCCTAACAATGGTCCTAGTAGACCAGGAATAGTTACAAAGCTCATCACTTTCACAAATTCACTGCGTGGATAAACTTTTAAGATAACCAAACGCCCTACTGGCATCATTAAAGCACCACCCAAACCTTGAATAATACGACCTATAACAAGTATGGGTAGAGACCAAGCAGCCGCACAAAATATAGACCCTAAGGTAAATAATGCTACCGCAAAGAAAAATACTTTTTTAGTGCCAAATCGATCGGAAATCCAACCACAAACAGGAATTACCAAGGCTACAGTGAGCATATAGGCAATAATGGCGCTTTGCATTTGTAACGGATTAACATTTAAATCAGTGGCCATCGAGGGCAAAGCAATATTTAAGATGGTTGCATCTAAACTTTGCATGAAAAATGCAATAGCTACAATCCATGGCAAAAGTTTTTTTACTTGTGCGGAAATATCTAATGGCATTACAGGCATAATAATTAACTATTCAATTGCGTTAAATGATTGATAGATAGTTTAGGCATATCTACCCATTTACGAAAGAAAATACTTTATAATCTAAAACTAATTTATTAGTTAAAAAAGTATTTATGATAATTCCTCACCATTTACTTGACCCAGAAATACTGAACAACCTTATTGAAGACTTTGTTAGTCGCGATGGAACGGATAATGGTGATGAAACACCACTAGCCACCCGTGTTCAACGAGTCAAGCACGCGCTTGAAAAACAACAGGCTTATATTGTTTTTGATCAATCAACAGAAGCCTGCTCATTAATGTTAAAACAAGACATTCCTAAGGAGTGGCTTGCTGATCTGTAACATCTTCCTGCTCAATAAGTTTTTCTTCTAAAACTGCCTCACTGCTCTCTGTTGGCTCTTCTTCACAAGGCGTTAACCATGAGGCTAAACTACCTTCTAAGATACTAGCTTCTGCTTGCTCTATTTCAATTAATGCAGCTCGTATTCTCTCAAACCAACATTTCTCTAATGATTCCGGTAACTGGTCAACTCTTGGTAAGGGCCAAGGACTATGAGTAATCAAACGCTGAATAGGGTACTGATTAATATCTCGTGAAAGCACCCATCCAGCACCATTATTCACTTCATACACTAATTCTTCTTTCTTAAAAAAATCTAATAATTTTGCCCACTCATCTTCGGGTAAAGACCAACCTGCAGCTTGTACATCACGGTGATTAATAGCTCTTCCTTTTAACTGACCATCATAAAGCACTTTAAGCACCACTAAAGCTACTACTAACGCAGGTACATCGCGTTGTTGCATATAACGGCGTAAGCCTAAACAGCAACAAAGCTCGCAACCAATTAAGACAATGATCCAAGAAACATAAATCCACAATAAAAATAACGGGAACGCCGCAAAAGCACCATAGATTAATTGATAACTAGGAAAGGTCTTTACATAAAGTCCAAAAAGTCCTCGTGCTGCTTCAAATAACAGTGCAGCAACTATTGCACTAATTAATGCATGTGTAATTGGTACACGGGTATTTGGAATCGCTGTGTAAAATAAAGTAAAACCACCTGCCGTAGCAATAAAAGGGGTAAACCTTAATATATCAGCAATCCAAGGATTAGCCTCGGTATTAGAAAAGAATGACAGAGACATAATATAGGTACTGGCGGCAAAACTAGCACCAATTAACAAAGGGCCTAGGCTTAATAACGCCCAATACAATAAAAAACGGGCTAAACCGTGCCGTGCTTTTTGTACTCGCCAAATCGTATTAAATGCTGATTCAATGGTTACTAACATCATAAAGGTAGTTACTATCAAAAAGATAATACCAATCCATGTTAAATTACGAGCTTGCGAAATAAAACCATTGATATACTCAAAAATCTTGTCCCCAGCAGATGGCAAGAAATTATCAACAATATATTCTTGTATTTTTCCTTCAATTCCCTGAAAAGCAGGGATACCAGAAATCATTACGAATACAACCGTCATAATCGGTACAACAGCAAATAGTGTTGTATAGGTTAATGATCCTGCATTTTGAGTTCCCCTATCTTCAAAAAAACGCACTACTAGAAAGCGGATAAACTCATAAAAACTAACTACATGTTTCCACATAAACAACCTTTATCTTGGCAAGTTATTAAGATAAGTTGTAACATTTTCTCAAACAACTTAACAATTACACACATTAAAATCCATTAAATCACTACACAATTAAGGTATTTATAATGACTGAATATATTTTCTACCATAATCCGCGTTGCTCAAAATCACGGCAAGCACTTGCATTAATCGAAGAACAATCAATTACTCCTACTATTATTCATTACTTAGAAACACCACCCGACCACAAAACACTTAAAGAAATATTGTCCAAGTTAGGTATTTCTGCTCGCCAATTATTACGTACAAGCGAAGATGAATATAAAGAATTAGGTTTAGTTGACGATTCATTAACAGAAACTAAATTAATTGATGCTATGGTAAAGCATCCAAAGTTAATAGAACGTCCTATTTTAGTAGTAGATAACAAAGCAGTAATTGGTCGCCCACCCGAAAATGTTCTAGCGCTAATTAAGTAATCTTACCAATTTAATACTTGTTTAACAAAAGGAATTGTTAACTTGTGACGGGCTTCTAAGGAAGCTTTATCTAATTTATCTAATAACAAAAACAAATTAGCTAAATTGCGTTCTTCTCGGGCTAAAATAAAATGCCCAACTTCATCTGATAATGTTATACCTCTTGCAGAGGCTCTTAACTGTAATGCCTTTAATTTATCTTCATCAGACAGTATATGTAATTGAAAAACCAATGCTAGCATCAATCTTGATTGTAAATCAGCCAATTCTAGATTGAGCGCTCTTGGTGATCTATCAGCAGCTATTAGCAAATGTTTACCATTGTCCCGTAAACGATTAAACAGATGAAATAAAGCCTCTTGCCATACTTTGTTGTTAACGATTAGTTGCAGATCATCCAAGCACACTAAATCATATTGTTCTAAATTTTCTAGAATATCAGGGGTATAACAAACTAGCTCATTCAATGGCAGATAGATAGCATTGCGCCCTGCTAGTTGCAATTGTAAACAAGCCGCTTGCAATAAATGACTACAGCCAACTCCCTTACTACCCCATAAATAAATTAAGCTCTCGACCCAGCCTGCTTCAGGGTCACATAAGCGCTCCACATATTTTAAAGCAGCCGCATTACTCCCTGCATAATAATTACTAAAGCTAACATCATCAGCCAAATGAATGCTTAGTGCTAATTGCGTTGGCTTTTTCATTTACAAATCACTTTCCTGTACTAAGCGTACATTATCAGCTTGCATTGTATACACTGCATCTGCCAGTTCATTCGTTACTTGTTCAATATGTAATTTCCCTATTACCCAAATAGGTTCATAAATATCATTAATTTGAATACCTTTAGGGTAATTAATTAATACAATTTGATTAGGAGGTGGTGGAGGCACATGAATACAAGCACCTGGATAAGGCACAATAAACAGTTGTGTCACTTTACCTTGTGCATCGTTTTCAATAGGGACAGGATAACCGCCTAATTTAATGAGCTTTCCCTCTAAACTAGCCACTGTATTTTTAGAGTACATTACAGCAGGCAAATTATCCCTTTGTTTTAAGCCCCCTTTCGTTTCAAACGCTCCTGGCGCTTCTTCGGTATCATGGGTAACTAAATCAGGCATATTTTCAAGGGCTTGCTGGTCTTGTTTTGGCATTAACGCTAACCAATCTGTTTCTAATGGTTCAGCATAAACATAAGTCACAATAACAGTTAAGCTTATTATCAGTAATTTTAAAAATTTAATCACTTAATGCCTCATGTTTGTTATAAAGATAAATCCTTCTCTAACTCCATTGCTTCCTTGTATAAAGACATAATTTTATCCAATTTATCTCTATTATTTTTATTTAACAAGATAATATTTCTTGAGCAAGCGCCCCAAAAAAGATCTTCATCTTTCTGATAAAAAGCTAAATAGTGCTGTTGTTTTTTAAAAAACACCTTATCAAACCAATATGGCATTGGTTTGATAATCATTTTATTTAGCTCAGGCACGACGCCTTTATAAATCTGTTCGACCATAAACTCTGCTTGCAGACCTTCATTAGTAACACTATCAACTTTTACCACAAAAACAGCATCTGCTTTATTAAAATATTCTGCTAAAGTTGGAGGAGCAACACAAGACAATGCAAAGCTAACGGATGAAACCAGCATCATTAACAGGGCTAGAAGTAAACGATGATAACTACTAACCATCTTGCATTATCCTTTAATTAAAGTTTCAACGTGACTAACAATTTGTTTTAAGTCATTTATATTATTACAATTAATAGTTGCATGGCCTACTTTACGGCCTGCCTTAAATGCTTTGCTATAGTCATGTAAATGACAATTCTCAATACTTAATATCTGATCCTTAGCAGGGATACTACCAATAAAATTTAACATGGCACTTTCACCACGCTTGTGGGTAGAGCCTAAAGGCAATCCTGCAATAGCTCTTAAATGATTCTCAAATTGACTCGCAACAGAACCTTCTATTGTCCAATGCCCTGAATTATGTACACGTGGTGCTATTTCATTAGCTTTTAAACCATTTTCCACTTCAAAAAACTCAAACGCCAAAACACCCACATAATCCAATTTTTCTAGCACTTTTGCTACATAACTTTCTGCCAGACCCTGCATAGGATGTTGTTCGCTGGCAATAGAAAGATGCAAAATACCTTGGTTATGTTGATTATGCACAAGTGGATAAAAACGAATTACTTTATCTTGGCCACGCACTGCAATTAAAGAAACCTCTCCTGAGAAATTAACAAACCCTTCAAGAATACAAGGCACATTACCTAATTCAGCAAAGGCATTGCTAACATCCGATGGTTGCTTTAATACTTTTTGCCCTTTGCCATCATAACCAAGGGTACGGGTTTTCAACACGGCAGGTAAACCTATCTCTGCCACAGCCTGTTCTAAATCCTGTTGCGATTCAATATTAGCAAACTCTGGGGTAGGAATAGCTAAAGATTTAAATAAGCTTTTTTCAAACCAACGATCACGGGCAATACGCAATGACTCTGCATTCGGGTAAACAGGCACAAAATCACTTAAAAAGGCTACTGTTTCAGCGGGCACACTTTCAAACTCAAAAGTAACCACGTCGACTTCTTCTGCCAGTTGTCGTAGTGCCTGCTTATCGTCATAATTCGCACAAATATGTTGTCCTAGTGAGGCTGCACAAGCATCCTTAGCTGGGTCTAAAAAGCTAAACTTCATCCCTAATGAAGTCCCAGCTTGTGCTAACATTTGCCCTAACTGACCACCACCAATTACCCCAACTTTCATTGATCGCCTCTACTCTACTCTTGGATCAGAATTAGCTAATACTGTTTCTGTTTGTTTTTGTCGATAGGTTTTTAATGCTGTGTGATAGTCAGGATATTTATTACCCAATATACTTGCAGCCAATAAGCCTGCATTAACAGCCCCCGCTTTACCAATCGCTAAGGTAGCGACAGGAATACCTGCTGGCATTTGTACAATCGATAATAATGAATCAACCCCTGATAACATCGCTGATTGTACAGGTACACCCAATACTGGCAGGTGTGTTTTAGCAGCACACATACCAGGTAGATGAGCTGCACCGCCTGCTCCTGCGATAATAACCTCTAAACCTCGTTGTTCGGCTTGCTCAGCGTATTCAAACAATAGGTCAGGTGTACGATGCGCAGATATCACCTTCACTTCATGAGGAATTTTTAATTCTTCTAAAATGGTTACTGTATGGCACAGGGTCGCCCAATCTGATTTAGACCCCATAATAACGCCAACCAATGCACTCATCTACCTTACCTCTTGGTCAATAAAAACAATAAACCACGCTGATAATGCGTGGTTTTATTAAAACAGAATAATAACTTTTTAAGAGTGGTTTAACAACCAATGAGAAGCAGATAATGAAAATACCCCCCATCTTGTTTTATTCAACTCTTGTTTAACTTTTTCCATCAATTGCTCATCACTACTTGTAATCATTGATTTCCAGTCGTCTACAATGACACTTAATTGAGTCACTAATGAGTCGATTTTCAGCTGCATTAATAGGCTATTTAATTGCTGCAAATGCTCTAACCATGAAACCAGTCTAGTTCTAGAAGGCTGCCATATATAACCTTCTAACAACCTTTGCGACATTGCTAAGTAATAGTGTATAGCTTGGTATGGATTAGTAGAAACTGGCTGTTTAGCTACCGAAAACTGGTAATTATCTGGGTTGATTAAACGATAACCTCGTTCAGCTTTACTTGTATCACTTGGCACTAATGGAAATAACTTCGCTAGCTCAATGGCAAAATCTAACATAACCGCAGTACTGCCATTTCTTAACTCTAACTCCAACTCATTAATTGGCTCTTGCTTTTGATTGGCTTTAACTAATCCTTGATCTATAGCCACTTCTATTTCAGCCTGTTCTTTTTCCTTTTGCCAAGTAAATAAAGCATAATTTCTTGTAAAATCTGTTGCAAATATGGGATGTAATTGTGACTTATCTAATTGCGCCAAACTCTTAGGCCAATGCTTATTATCCAATAACGATAGATCTAATTCTGGCTTATCAATCAGCCAATCAAATTCATCACGTTCAGAAAAACCGCCTATACTATGTCCTTTTGCTTTTAGCGTTTGAATATACTGCTCGCCATCCTTACGCACTCTTAATGCTACTTTAGCGGCTGTTAATGCATAATCTGCTGTATCAATATATTGATTAAATAGTTCTTTTTGTTGCCAGCTAACTTTACTAAACTGACTAAATATGGGGTGCTGATAAATTTGCGCTAAAGTTTGCTCAGTTGCATAAAGTTTTATTTCTATTTCTTTTAAACTATTTTGATTGGACATAAATACTCATTATTAGCAAAATAAAAAGGTATTGACATAGTTAATAACAATAGTGATATTGTGTTACTAGAAATATACAATACTAGATCAATAGCAAAAATTACTATATCATTAAAAACTGCCTCTAAAAAATATAACTTTTTATTAATTTAACTATCTAATACCTATATACTTTATTCTTTTTTACGACAATAATAGACATATATTATAAGACGGTTAGGAATGTTTATGAACAAGTCAGAGTTAATTGAAAAAATCGCAACAAAAAACAATTCGTTACCATTAAAAACGGTTGAGTCTGCAGTTAAAATATTATTAGAACAACTTTCTGATTCCTTAGAACAAGGACAAAGAATTGAAGTGCGTGGTTTTGGCAGTTTTTCACTGCATTATCGCAAACCTCGCCAAGGCCGCAACCCTAAAACGGGTGAAATAGTATCCCTAACGGGTAAATTTGTACCTCACTTTAAGCCAGGTAAAGAATTAAGAGACAGAGTAAACCAATAATTTTTTTATAAAAGGAAGGGTCATGCGTCGATTTCAGCAAGTACTTTTATTTCTTATGCTGTTAGTAATAGCATTATTTGTATTAGTTTTTATTTTAGAAAATGAAACACAAGTTGCTATTAGCTTTCTAAGCTACATGACTCCTACTATGCCTCTTGCTGTATTATTAGTTGCTGCGTTTTTATTAGGTTTAATTTTGGCATTATTTATCAGTTATTTAGTGTTGCTTAAATTCAAAATAAAATTAGCATCAACTAATAAGCAGCTTACAGCCTGTAAAAAAGAATTAGCCTCTCAAAATACCACTGTTCTACAAGTTAAATAGTATTTAATATAAAACTCAACGGAGATTTTTATGTCACTTGATCACGATAAAGCTGTTCAAGTTGCTAAAGTATTGACCGAAGCACTTCCCTATATTCAACGTTATGTAGGCAAAACACTGGTTATCAAATATGGCGGCAATGCCATGGAGAGTGAAGCATTAAAAAATAGCTTTGCTCGTGATATTGTTCTTATGAAAGCAGTTGGTATCAATCCTATCGTTGTTCATGGTGGAGGGCCACAAATCGGTGACTTACTCAAACGTCTTTCGATTGAAAGCCATTTTGTTGATGGAATGCGTGTCACTGATGGTCAAACCATGGATGTGGTAGAGATGGTGTTGGGTGGTTTAGTTAATAAAGAAATCGTTAACCTAATTAACCATAATGGTGGTAATGCTATTGGTTTAACAGGTAAAGATGCTCGTCTTATCCGTGCTAAAAAGCTCAATGTAACCCGTAAAACACCTGAAATGACTACACCTGAAATTATAGATGTTGGCCAAGTGGGTGAAGTAATTGGTATCAACACTGAACTACTTAACATGTTAGTTAGCAGTCACTTTATCCCTGTTATTGCCCCTATTGGTGTAGGAGAAGATGGTAAATCATATAATATCAATGCTGATTTAGTGGCAGGTAAAGTAGCAGAAGCAGTACAAGCAGAAAAATTGATGCTACTGACTAATATTGCAGGTCTGTTAGATAAAGAAGGAAAAATCTTAACAGGGTTAACAACAAAGCAAGTTGATGGCCTAATTGCAGATGGCACAATTTATGGTGGCATGTTACCTAAGATTCATTGTGCATTAGAAGCAGTAAAAGCAGGCGTTGCTAGCGCCCTTATTTTAGATGGTAGGGTTCCCAATGCGGTACTCTTAGAAATATTTACTGACAAAGGCGTGGGAACACTGATAACTAATAAATAGAGCTTGCAAATTGACTAAAGTCATATGTTTTATCAATACGACTTTTTGTATATTCCCCACAACTAATAAGTTTTTATTTATATTTATTAAGTGTATTATATTTGACCGGTGTCAATAAAAATTAACTAGATATCTTCACTGGATATTTTAACCTGATGAAAATGGAGAACTAACATGGCTTTTGAATTACCAGCCCTTCCTTATGAAAAGAATGCTCTAGAACCACATATTTCACAAGAAACTATTGAATACCATTATGGTAAACATCATCAAACCTATGTAAACACGTTAAACAACTTAGTGCCAGGTACGGAGTTTGAAGGTAAAACCTTAGAAGAGATCATTAAAACTTCATCTGGTGGTATTTTTAATAATGCAGCGCAAGTATGGAACCATACTTTTTACTGGAACTGCTTAAGCCCTAATGGTGGTGGCGAACCAACTGGCGCCGTTGCAGATGCTATCAATAAAACATTTGGTTCTTTTGAAAAGTTTAAAGAAGAATTCACTAAAACTGCAATCGGTACTTTTGGTTCTGGTTGGGCATGGTTAGTAAAAAAGGCAGACGGTAGTTTAGCTTTAGCAAGTACTACAGGCGCTGGCAATCCAATGACATCTGGCGATAAACCACTATTAACCTGTGATGTTTGGGAACATGCTTATTACATTGATTATCGTAACTTACGTCCAAAATATTTAGAAAATTTCTGGACGTTATTAAACTGGGATTTTGTTGCTAAAAACTTTGCATAATCAATCCTACAAATAAAAAGGGAAGCTATAAGCTTCCCTTTTTTATATCTTAACAAGTTAGTTACCCTGTAAAGACTTCTTTATTTTCATCTTCTTTAAAGCCCATAGCATGTAATTTTGCATAGACTCCGTCTAAAGCAAGGAGCTCACTATGAGTTCCTCTTTCTACGATCTCACCATTCTCCATTACTAAAATAATATCTGCTTTCTCAATAGTAGATAAACGATGAGCAATCACTAACGTAGTACGTCCTTCCATTACTTTATCAAGTGCTTCTTGAATATGTCTTTCTGATTCAGTATCTAATGCAGATGTAGCTTCATCTAATATTAATAGAGGTGCATTTTTTAGCAGTGCTCTTGAAATGGATAATCGTTGTCGTTGTCCACCAGAAAGTTTTACCCCATTTTCACCAATTAATGTTTCATATCCCTCAGGTAATTTTTCAATAAACTCATCCGCATAAGCTGCCTTTGTAGCTTCTTTAATTCTTTCTAACGGATTATTAGCCAATGTGCCATAAGCTATATTTCTAAATACAGTGGTATTAAACAATGAAACCTGTTGTGTCACTAATGAAATATGTCTTCTAAGATTCGCTAACTTATAATCATTAATATCCACATTATCTAATAGAATACTACCCTGCGTATGCTGATAAAAACGCGGTATCAAACTCGCTAATGTAGATTTACCACTTCCTGAACGACCGACTAATGCAATCATTTGGCCTGGTTCAATGGTAAAATTAATATTTTTTAGCACTTCCTTATCTGTACCAGGATAAGTAAAAGCTAAATTCTTAACCTCTAATCTTCCTAATACGTCTGTTTTCTCAACTGTTCCATTATCAACTTCAGGGTCTTCATCCAATACTTCAAAAATACTTTCAGCCCCTGCTAAACCTTTCTGGATATTAGAGCTTACTTCCGATAATTGTCTAATTGGCTTAGGTAACAAACCAGCAGCAGTAATATAAGCCACTAGCTCCCCCGCACTCGCATCACCACGTAATAATAAAACCAAGAACAATAACACCGCCATTGCGGAATAAATAACTAATTGCAATAAAGGGGTATAAATCGCACCTGTTTTAGTCATTTTTAGTTGTTTTGCCATGCTGTCTTCTGTTACTTCTTTGAAGCGGTTTGACTCATAGGCTTCACCACCAAAACTACGAACTACACGGTAGTTTTGCACGGTTTCAGAAGTTACATGGGTTAAATCCCCCATGGCCATTTGAATTTTTTTACTTTGCTTACGGAATTTTTTACCTGCAATAGTAACCATTACTGCAATCACTGGTAATATAGCAACCATTACTAAGGTCAATTTCCAATTCATATACAGCAAATAACAAAATAAAAAGACAACCGTTAAACCTTCTCTAAAGATTACTTTAATAGCGTCTGTAGCGGCACCAGTTACCATATTTACGTTAAATAAAATAAGCGAAACCATATGACCTGAATTACGATCATCAAAGTAACGGCTAGGTAACTGAAAAAACTTATTAAACATCTCTAGTCGTAAATCTTGTACTAATCCTAATGTCACTCTTGCAAGAAAATAACTACCAAGAAATGATCCTATGCCTTGCCAAATAGCAATTAAAACTAAAAAGACAGGAACAGCATAGATTAAATCTAAGGTTTCTAAATAAGGCACACCTGGAAATAAGGTAGTAGATTTGCCACCTAAAGCATCCACAAAGTATTGCAAGATGTGGGCTAATAAAGGCTGTGAAGAGGCAAAGATAATATAACCTAGAATACTAATTGCAAAAAAACCAATATAAGGCCTTACATAGGTTAATAATCTAAAATAGAGTTTTAAACTGGAAACTTGTTTTTTAGTGTTACTCATTATCTATCATATTCTTCTAAAAAGTTAATTATAGCATGTAGTGAGATACTACATTTGTTGATTAACTAAAAATTCATTCTATTTAATCAATCCCTAATGTAGACCAAATATCATCAATACGCTTAACAATAGATGGATCTTTATGAATCGCCCTGCCCCATTCCCGATCAGTTTCACCTGGCCATTTATGGGTAGCATCTAAGCCCATTTTACTACCTAAACCTGAAATAGGCGATGCAAAGTCTAAGTAATCAATCGGTGTATTATCAATTAATACTGTATCTCGCTTGGGATCCATGCGGGTAGTAATTGCCCAAATCACGTCATTCCAATCGCGTGCATTAATATCATCGTCCGTTACTATGACAAATTTAGTGTACATAAATTGACGTAGAAAACTCCAAACTCCCATCATCACTCGCTTAGCATGACCAGGGTATTGTTTTTTGATGGTTACCACAGCCATTCGATAGGAACAGCCTTCTGGTGGCAAATAAAAATCCACAATTTCTGGAAACTGCTTTTGCAGTATGGGTACAAATACATCATTTAACGCTAATCCCAAAATCGCAGGCTCATCAGGTGGGCGACCCGTATAAGTGCTGTGATAAATCGGATTTTGCCGATGGGTTATACGCTCAATCGTAAATACAGGAAATTTATCTACTTCATTATAATAACCTGTATGATCGCCAAATGGACCTTCATCGGCTATTTCATTGGGATAAATAGCACCTTCAAGCACAAACTCTGCACTGGCAGGTACTTGTAAATCATTACCTATACATTTCACTAGTTCTGTTTTTCGACCACGTAACAAACCAGCAAATGCATATTCTGACAATGCATCAGGCACAGGAGTTACTGCACCAATGATAGTAGCAGGGTCACAACCTAATACGACAGACACAGGAAATGGTTCGGTAGGATGTTTTTGTCGCCACTCTTGATAATCCAGTGCACCACCCCGATGACTGAGCCATCGCATAATGACTTTATTACGACCAATCACTTGTTGGCGATAGATACCTAAATTTTGTCGTTCTTTTGATATACCTTTGGTAACAACAATACCCCAAGTGATTAATGGTCCTGCATCTTCAGGCCAACATTTTTGAATGGGTAATTGGTTAAGATCAACCTCATCACCTTCTTTAATAACAGCTTGGCAAGGTGCATCCTTACAGATTTTTGGTGACATATTAAGTACTTTTTTAAAGATAGGTAGTTTTTGCCAAGCATCTTTTAAACCTTTCGGGGGTTCAGGTTCTTTTAAAAAAGCTAATAATTTACCAATTTCTTTAAGCTGATTAAGATCATCTGTTCCCATCCCTAAGGCAACCCGTTTAGGTGTCCCAAATAAATTCCCTAAGACGGGTATATTGTATCCTGTTGGATTTTCAAACAGTAACGCGGGCCCTTGTTTACGTAGCGTTCTATCGCACACCTCAGTCATTTCTAAGTTTGGAGAAACAGGTGCTGTTACTCGTTTTAACTCACCTTGTTTCTCTAATAATTGAATAAAGTCTCTTAAGTCAGCATACTGCATAAGTAAAACACCTTTGCCTATCTATATACTTAAAAGCCGCATTACTGCGGCTTTTTAATAGAGCTATTAGTTATTTTCTTTTCATCGCTTGGAAGAATTCATCATTGGTTTTAGTATCTTTTAACTTATCCAATAAGAATTCAATCGCTGCAATTTCTTCCATTGGATGAAGAATTTTACGTAAGATCCACATTCTTTGCAGTTCATCTTCAGTGGTTAATAACTCTTCACGACGAGTACCAGAACGATTAAAGTTAATGGCAGGGAATACACGCTTCTCAGCAATTTTACGATCCAATTGTAATTCAAGGTTACCTGTACCTTTAAACTCCTCATAGATCACTTCATCCATTTTAGAGCCAGTTTCTACAAGTGCTGTTGCTAAGATAGTTAAACTACCACCTTCTTCAATATTGCGTGCCGCACCAAAGAAACGTTTTGGCTTTTCTAGAGCATGAGCATCAACACCACCTGTTAATACTTTGCCAGAACTAGGAATAACCGTATTATAAGCACGGGCTAAACGAGTGATCGAATCTAATAAAATAACCACATCACGTTTATGCTCAACTAAGCGCTTAGCTTTTTCAATAACCATTTCAGCAACTTGGACATGGCGAATTGGTGGTTCATCGAAGGTTGAAGCTACTACCTCACCACGCACAGTACGTTGCATTTCTGTTACTTCTTCTGGTCGCTCATCAATCAATAATACAATTAAATGGCATTCAGGATTATTACGGGTAATATTGCTAGCAATATTCTGTAGCATCAATGTCTTACCCGCTTTTGGCGGAGCTACAATCAAACCACGTTGACCTTTACCGATAGGAGCACAAAGATCAATCACACGACCTGTTAAATCTTCAGTAGCACCATTACCAATTTCCATTACCATACGTTGATCAGGAAAAAGGGGTGTTAAGTTTTCAAATAAAATTTTATTCTTAGCGTTCTCTGGTTGATCAAAGTTAATGGTATCAACCTTTAATAAAGCAAAATAACGCTCACCTTCTTTAGGTGGACGAATCTTACCAAAGATAGTATCGCCTGTACGTAGGTTAAAACGTCGAATTTGGCTTGGAGAAACATAAATATCATCTGGCCCTGCTAAATAAGAAGAGTCTGATGATCGTAAGAAACCAAATCCATCTGGTAATATTTCTAAAATACCATCACCTGATATTTCTTCACCACTTTTAGCATGACGCTTAAGTAATGAAAAGATAATATCTTGTTTACGTGAACGAGCCATATTTTCTAGGCCCATTTGTTCCGCAATTTCTAATAGTTCACCAATAGGTTTTTGTTTAAGTTCTGTAAGATTCATAAGGATGAAAAAGGAAGTTGTTTTGAGAATAGACACTTCCCTAAAAAGGAAAGCTGTTATTTTGGTATAAGAATTGTATACATTTATATAACTTAAGGAACTAAGCTATCTTTTTAGTATAGGATGATATTATTACTCTGTCTACATAAATTTAATCCTACTTTAATATAAAATAATGGTGGTTTGATTTATAACTAGAACTTACTAGGCGTAGATTATTGTTTTTATTTTATTCTACGCCCACAATCATTATCACTCTGTTATTAATTGGATATTTGTTTCGTTTGTTATACATACAAATATCTCCTTTATTGTTGACACTTCTTTTATTTTTATTGTTTGTCTCTGTTTATTATTTTTATTTTTCAACATTATTTTTATATTATTTTTGTTTGATTTTATATAAGCATAACTCATGCCAGAAATACTATTATTAGTAATTACAGTATCTTATAGTTTTCATTCTTTAAATAAACAGTTGTTGATCTATAAAATGTTACCTTTCTACCCGATAAAGTGTTACCTTCCATAAACACACTTTTTTATATCAGATAATCCTATTCGTCTATATAATAAGTATTCATTCCTGACCTCAATGCAAGCCTAAAATGTTTGATAAATTTAATTTAAATAGTCGCTTAGTGAAAGCCTTAACAACATCAGCTTTAACTACTCCTACCACTGTGCAAGAAAAAACTATTCCATTAGCCATGGCAGGAAAAGATCTTTTTATCACCTCAGCAACAGGCACAGGTAAAACACTTGCTTATGTATTACCACTTCTACACCGTTTACTAGAAACAACTAAACCTGCCTCTGGCTTACAAGCACTTATTATTCTGCCCACAAGGGAACTGGCAACACAAACCTATAAAACTATCCAACAAATAGCTCGTTTTACTTTCTTCCAATCTCTATTAGTTACAGGTGGTGAAGGGCTGAAAGAACAAGCTGCAAAATTACGTAAAAATCCTGATATTGTTATTGGTACACCAGGCAGATTAGTTGAGCATTGGAAAAAACAACAATTTGATTTAAATAATCTCAAAATATTAGTCTTAGACGAGGCAGATAGAATTCTGGATATGGGATTTGGAGAGGATGTAAATACCATCATTGAAAACTGTCCTGCTAATAAGCAAACGCTTTTACTCTCCGCCACTAAGGGCAATAATGCTTTACAGGCGTTGATTGAAAATCTATTGCTGTCTCCTATAAATATTCATTTAGAAACATCAACTAAAGCCAATAGCAATATATCACAACAGATAATCTTTGCTGACAATACCGCTCATAAACAACGCTTAATTGAATGGTTATTAGCGCATGAGAGCTATCAAAAAACGATTATCTTTACTAACACACGTAATCAAGCTGATTTATTAAGTAAAACTTTTACTGCTACGCAAATTAAGCATGCTGTGTTGCATAGTGAAAAAACAGCTGAAGAACGCAAGCAGACTATTAGTAGACTCCATCAAAAACATATTACTATTTTAATAGCAACTGATGTAGCTGCACGTGGTTTAGATATCGAAGGTATCGATTTAGTCATTAACTTTGATCTACCTAGAACCACGGATGAATATATTCATCGCATCGGCAGAACAGGTCGTATGGATAATAAAGGTACTGCCATATCACTGATTGACGCTGATAATTGGAAGGCATTAACGAAAATTGAACACCATTTACATCAAACATTAGAAAAACGCACTATCGAGAGTTTAGCAGGTAAATTCCAAGGTTTAACTGATGAAAAGGTTACAGGTAAAAAACCAGCTAACCCATCCACCAAGGCTAAGATAAAAACTAAATCACATAAAGAAAAAAAACCATCATCAAGAGCAAAAGAGCAAATATCTACTTTAGTAAGTAGTGATGGTTTTGCACCTTTAAAGCGGAAGAAATGATTACTAATTATAGTTGTTTCTATATAATTTTAGACAAGGCGAATGACTGAAGATAGTACAATTACTACAGCAAAATCATTCAACGATGTATAAAAATATGGAGTAATAACTATAGTTACAAATGGCTCTATAAAATACCCTAGTAAAAAGATAAACTATACAAAAATTTTAGTTTACAGTAACAACTGAATTGAGGAAAAATCGTGGATACTATTGAAACCATTAAAGAGCAAATTGCTAATAATCCTGTACTACTTTATATGAAAGGCTCTCCAAACGCACCTCAATGCGGCTTTTCAGCAAGAGCAGCACAAGTTCTGATAGAGTGTGGCGAAAAATTTGCTTATGTGGATATACTTCAACACCCTGAAATTAGGGCTGAATTACCAAAATATGCTAATTGGCCAACTTTTCCACAATTATGGGTGGGTGGTGAGCTAGTAGGTGGTTCAGATATTTTGTTAGAAATGCACGAAAAAGGTGAATTAAAACCACTAATTCAAGCAGCAGTTAATAAATAATAGTATTAAGGGGTGATAACTATTTATCACCCTTTTTATATAACCAATTTTATTGCTATTAACCACATAATTATTCCTATTAAAAAATCCAATACTCTCCAAGAACTTGGTTTACTAAACCAAGGCTTTAGTAATCTTGCCCCATAACCTAAACAGAAAAAGAAAAAACAAGAGGCACAAATAGCTCCTAGTGCAAAATAACCGTGCTGGTTGGGATACTGATTAGCAATAGAGCCTAGTAACAATACAGTGTCTAAATACACATGTGGATTTAGCCAAGTTAATGCTAAACAAATTAAAATAGTGGTTTTTAAAGATTGCTTATTGGCTTCCTTTATCTGCAAAGCATCATTATGGGTAAAAGCTTTCCAAAAACTTATAGCACCATAACAAAACAAAAATACACAACCTATATAACGCATTATCCATTCAATACTTGGAATTATTTTTATAACAAATGATAATCCGAATACGCCAACCGCAATTAAAATAGCGTCCGATAATGCACAAATCAAACATACCCAAAATACATGTTGCTTATACAGACCTTGTCTTAGCACAAAAGCATTTTGTGCACCAATAGCAACTATTAAGGATAGACCTAAACTAAACCCTGCTACAGCGGCATACATTTAATAACACCTAATATCATGACTTCTTAATTTAAAGTGACTATAATGCTGTAAACACCTGATTAAAACAATAGGATTAGTATTTTGACAGAACAAGTCAATGAACAATGTCGTCTAGATAAATGGTTATGGGCTGCTCGTTTTTTCAAAACTAGAATCATTGCAAAAGAAGCTATTGCTGGTGGTAAAGTCCATTGTCAAGGGGAACGTTGTAAACCCTCTAAAAATATCCGTATTGGTGACGAATTAACCATACGTATTGGCTATGATGATCGTGTTGTTATTGTTAAAGAGTTATCTGAGATTCGCAAAGGAGCATCTGATGCTCAAATGCTTTACCAAGAAACGGCTGAAAGCGTCCAAAAAAGGCAACAAGCAGCCATTGATCGCAAGTTAGGTATGCAAGGTATCCAAACCGAAGGACGTCCTACTAAAAAGCAACGCCGTCAAATTCATCAATTCCGCCAATCTTCTAACTAATATGACACTACTTATTACCCTACTTGCTGATGGTAAATTTCACTCAGGTGAAGAATTAGGTAAGGCATTAAATATAAGCCGAGCTGCTGTCTGGAAACGGCTAAAGAAACTAGAAAATGATACTAACCTGACTATTCATAGTGTTAAAGGTAAAGGGTATAAATTAGACTCTGCTCTTTCTTTGCTAGATAATAAGCTACTTAATCAGCAAATTAATCAATGGCCTATTACTGTGTTACCGAAGGTTAACTCTACTAATACAGAGTGTTTTCGCCTTCTAAACACAGGGATGCCAGCCCCTTTAGCTGTAACAGCAGAACAACAAACAGCAGGTAAAGGTCGTCGTGGTAGACAGTGGGTTAGTCCTTATGGTCAAAACCTTTACTACAGTTTACTCATTGCTTTAAAAAATGGCTCCCATCAACTAGAAGGGTTAAGCCTTACTGTTGGTTTAGCTGTATTACAAGCTATTAAAAAGATGGGACTTACACAGGCTGGATTAAAATGGCCTAATGATTTGCTATTTGGTAATAAAAAACTGTGTGGCATTCTTCTGGAAATCACTGGAGACCCTGCGGATATTTGCCATGTAGTGATAGGTATTGGTATTAATGTTAATATGCCGAAAGCTATTACTGAGATTAATCAACCATGGACATCTCTTCGACAAGAACTAGGTGCACTGATTGATCGTAATAAGTTACTTATTGAACTAAACCATTCACTCTCTTATTATTTAAAAACTCATTATCAACATGGTTTTAGAGCACTAAAAGATGAATGGCAAGAGAATAACCTCTGGCAACATAAAACAGTTAACTTACTGCAAGGAAATCAACAAATTACTGGAGAAATGCTAGGTGTTGATGATAATGGTGCATTAAAATTACTGGTTAATAATGAAATTCAATATTTTAATGCAGGTGAAGTTAGTTTAAGATTAGCGACTCCAACTCATGACCAAAATTAATTATGATTCTTGAACTCGATTGTGGAAATAGTCTGATTAAATGGCGTATTTTAAACAGCCATGCTGAAGTCATTGCGCGTGGAGCAAATCAACAACTACAACAGTTGTTAACTGATATTGATAATAACCAACAAACTTTTCGTTTTTGTCGTATAGTCAGTGTGCGATCAGAACAAGAAACCTCACAGCTTATTAAAAATATAGAAACCAAATATTCAACATCTGTTATGCAAGCTGTTTCTTGCAAAGAATCATGTGGTGTTAAAAATGGTTATCATGATTATACTAGGCTAGGCGCTGATCGCTGGGCAGCTATTGTTGCTGCTTACCATCAAAGCCAACAGGCCACACTCACATTGGGCTTTGGTACAGCTATTACTTGTGACTTTATTGATAAATCTGGTCAACATTTAGGTGGATTTATTGCACCTGGGCTAATGTTAATGCGCCAACAATTATTATCTAATACTAATCGTATTCATTACCATGAAGACTTAGCAAAAGACTTACTTTCCCCTACCGAGAGACCAGGTGATTCGACAGAATCTGCAGTTAATGGTGGGTGTCACCTTATGTTACAAGGTTTTATCAGCCAACAACTAGCATTAGCTAATCAATATTTTGGTCAACAATTTACTATTTATGCGGCTGGTGGTGATGCAAGCTATTTTAATATACCAAAAGCACATCATATGCCTGATCTTGTTTTTTATGGTTTGTCATTACTCTGCCCTATAACGGATAATTTATAATGCGTTGGGTATTTGTATTTTTTGTTTTTTTAAATATATTCTTTTATATCTGGCAATATCAGCAAGCAACACCAACCTCCTTAGATAACCCAGTTACTACAACTTATGGTAATACAGAAATACCTACTATTAAACTATTTAAAGAACAGCCGATGGTGGATCAAACAGCTACGATTGATGAAAGCGAAAATCATCAAGAAATACCACCTGCAGATTTGTCCACAGAAAAAGAACTAGCTGATATAGATAATGCTGAAATTAAAGAAGTAGTATCTGAACCATTAACCTGTTTATATTTAGGTGGTTTTACTAACCCAGTACAACTTGATGTTATTAATCCTTTTTTAGAAAAATTAACTACTAATATTAATCCAATAGTTATTAAGCTGACAAAAGCACCTAAATTTCATCTATACGTATTAGCTAATAACGAAATAGAGCAACAAGCTCTTTTAGAAATACTCGACAATGCCTCTATTAATGCACTGATAATTCCTCGTGGCTTATTGAAAGATAATATAAGTTTAGGGGTATTTACAGAGGAAACTGCTTATAGTGATATACAGGATAAATTGAAAGCGTTAGATATCACTGTAAAAATCGAGAATCTATCTGAATCAGCAAGTAGTTATTGGTTAAAAATAACCAATGATAAACGCTCATTGTTTACTTATACGATTTTAGCTGAACTAACCCAGCAGCTACCTTCTATGCAACAAGAACTAATGCCTTGTGACTTTGCAGAAAATTAAAAATTAAGTGTTGGTGCTAACTTTTGTAGTCGTTGTA
Source organism: Entomomonas asaccharolytica (assembly GCF_016653615.1). Classification (NCBI taxonomy): domain Bacteria; kingdom Pseudomonadati; phylum Pseudomonadota; class Gammaproteobacteria; order Pseudomonadales; family Pseudomonadaceae; genus Entomomonas; species Entomomonas asaccharolytica. The sequence continues at coordinate 2,944,225 of NZ_CP067393.1, forward strand.
TTTTTTTCATAGGGAGTTGATCGGGGGTAAGAGTTCCTGAATGTCTTACATAGGAAATACGTTGGTTTAATAAACTTCCAGTCATTAAATTACCTGTAAAATAATAATTAACTTCTCTGGTATCTTTAATTGAATTAACAATAGGCTTTAATTCACCCCAAATATTAGTAGACACTACAATATCAAATTGCTGTGTTGAAAATGCAGGAATATCTTGCCAAATGGGTTCTTCACCCGTGCTAATCTCAATACCATTTAATAACACTTTATAATCTAACGTACGCACATATAATTTTTTGCTTTGAGAATTTTTTATATTGATATTTAATTTAAAACGTTGTTCAAATGGATTAGCTTTTACAAACTCTAAACTCTCTAACTTTACCTCCACAGGATGACTATTTATCATCACACATCCTGACAGTGGAGCTGACACTAGCAATGTTATTATCATTTTTTTTACTAGACACATAGTATTTCCAAGAAAACTGCCTCTAATTTATATTAAGTAATAGCAAACAAGCATAAATGGTTATTAATATTCAAACAAGTCTCTATTAAACTAATATTTAAATATATTTTGATTGATTACTATAACTTATCTGCCATTAAAACCTATTCTACAATGGTTAAATAGCTATTGAAAATTATACAGTGACAGATTTTAAAAGAGGATTTGCGGTTGGTAGATTTTCTCCTTTACATAAGGGAGATGAGGCGCTTATTCATTTTGCCAATTAGCCACGCCAAATAACTCTACTTATCCCTGATCAAAACAAGAATTTAATTACTACCAAACGAGCTACTAACAACAATGATTACCCATTTTATTTTTATAACCAATAACTTAATGTTTTAAACCTAACCTATATTCTTTTTAGGGGTAGCTACATTATCTCTTAAATAAACAGGCTCAACTTTTTCAGCAGAAATCATTTCGTTTCTTTGCCATGCTAATAGAGCTAATGTTAGTAAATCCTGAGCATCTGGCAATAAACTATCATCTACTACTTCGCACTGTGCAGGCATTTGTTCTGCATACTTCCAACCCGTACCTACCCCAAACCATTTTTCGTTTATTTGGGGTAGTTGTGCCAGTTCTGGAGCTAATACTTGCTCCTTACCTATTAAACACATTTCTTGTTGTTGTAGCTGATAACATCCCCAATAAATCTCATTCATACGCGCGTCAATGGCTACAGCAACCTGTTCTATTTTATATTCACGCCATGCCCGTTGAGCTAAAACAGACAAATCAGATATCGCTATTACTGGTTTATCCAAAGCAAATGCTAATCCTTGAATAACGCCTGTCGCTATACGAACACCTGTAAAAGCTCCTGGCCCACACCCAAAAGCCAAACCATCAATAGTAGACAAAGAACAACCAACTTCTGCCAAAACTTTGTTAATCATAGGCAAAATCTGCTGTGCGTGTAGTTGAGGAATTACCTCATAACAAGTATATAATTCATCTTGATGCAATATAGCAACTGAGCAAGCTTCAGTCGCTGTATCTATGGCTAGTAGGGTTGTCATAAACGCTTTACTTAAAGAGAGATGACAGTATTACCTATCATCTTATTGATTTTAACTTAATGCTTGTAACACTTGCTGTGTAATCTCATCAACACTACCAATACCCATAATACGTATATATTTTGGGTTACCATTTTTTTGCGCAAGATTCTGATAGAAACTAACTAGTGGTTCTGTAGAATGATGATATTCTGTCAAACGTTTACGAACAGTTTCTTCAATATCATCTTTACGTTGAATTAGTGGTTCACCTGTTACATCATCTTTACCTTCAGCTTTAGGTGGGTTGTGTTTAATATGATAAACCCTACCTGATGATTCATGTACACGACGGCCAGAAATACGCTCAATTACTTCTTCATCATTAACCGCAATTTCAACCACATAATCAATATCAATACCAGCATCACATAATGCTTCAGCTTGAGGTATAGTTCTTGGAAAACCATCAAATAAAAAGCCGTTTTTAGCATCGGGCTCGGCAATGCGCTCTTTAACTAAGTTAATGATAAGCTCATCAGAAACTAGCTTACCTTGCTCCATAATTTCTTTTGCTTGTAAACCTAAGGGAGTACCAGCACGTACCGCAGCGCGTAACATATCCCCTGTAGAAACTTGTGGGATATTAAACTTCTCAGTAATAAAACGTGCTTGAGTACCTTTACCAGCACCAGGCGCACCTAGCAGAATAATTCGCATAACTCGCTCCATTAAACCCAATAAAAAAAACACAATACAAGGATAGATCTTTATCTGCAAGCTTTTATATAAGGAAAAAATAGCTTGTATTAAAAGTTTATTATATTTATTTACATAAATAACAATACATAAAATAACTAAACCAAGTCAACTATTGAATAACAAAATATCAATAAAAAAGGCACCTAAAAGGTGCCTTTTTATTAAGTCTCAGCTGATTACAGGCTAAATTTATAACCAATACCAACCATATAAACCCATGGATTAACATCTAAGTCTACTTTAGCACGGTTTTTACCATATCCTAATCCTGCTAAACCATTAACACTCACTGATGCTTGTGTATCGATATTAATATAACGCACTTGAGCATTTAACATTAAATTATCAGTGATCATATAATCAGCACCAATTTGTGCAGCCCACCCCCAAGTATTTTTTACTTTAAAGTTACTGTATGCTGCTGTACCATGTTTTGCACGATTACTTAAAGACTCATTAAAGAACCAAGTATAGTTAAGACCTACACCCATATATGGCTGGAACGCTTGAGCAGGATCAGCAGGATAATATACCACGCTTAAAGTTGGCGGCAAATGAGATACTTTACCTAATTTACCATTAGCAACATCATTTAATGCTGGATTACCCAATGCGGCTAAAGTTGTTCCTTTAATTCTAACATTATGGGTGAATGGTGTAGCACCTAATAACTCAACACCAATATGATCAGTAACCATATAAGCAAAGTTCAAGCCTAACTGAGTATCACTATCTAAGGTAGCTCTTCCACCAATATTATTACCAGCTAAGGGGCCATGTTTAATTTTAACATTACCACTGCTTTCATGTGGATCAACAGTTACAGCACCAGCACGGATAATAATATCACCAGCTTTGTGAGCCTGAACCATAGGAGCTGCTAAAGCAATAGCAAGCACGGTTGTAGCAAGAATAGACTTTTTCATAGGTACTCCAGTTTCTATAATTAAGTTAAGTATTAAGTTATCTCCTGAAAAAAATCATATATCAGGAATGAATTTCTAGCTTGTGGGAATGCTATTATAGTTTTATAAACAATGCATTTATTACAAAATGTTCGTTCATCTTTTAGACAGCTTAATAAATAAAAGCCCCTTTTCTGTTGACCGTAAGCAACAAATACATAAAATTTAAACTAATCTTTAATACAATGCTTGATACAACTTTTTACGATAACTTATTACTAATGGGTGATCATTTCCTAATAGATCAAATAGTTGGATTAGTGTTCTTCTGGGTAAATCATCTTGATAAGTTCTATTATGTTTAAATAATACAAACAATCTTTCCATTGCGAACTCATACTGTTGCTGTGCCAACTGTGCAATAGCTAATTGATAACATAGCTCATCACTATTTGGCTGTTCTTGTAATTTAAATTGTAACGCCTCAACGCTAGGTAAATCAGCTGCTTGTTTCAAAAAGGTTAATTGTGCTTTAGCCGCTACTAATTCATGTTTACAATCATCGTCAATAACAGCATTTAAAATTGTTTCCGCTTCAGATAATTCACCTCGCTCCGCTAAACATCGCGCATACAGAATTAAGGCAGGCATATTGGTATTATCTTGCTCTAATAACTCCTTTAATAAAGCCTCTGCCTCTACTTTATTATCTTGTTTATAAAATGCTTTAGCTTGTTCCAGTAAGTCACCCTCAGGAGTATTTGGCGCTTCAATATATTTTTCAAGCATTTTACGAATATTAGCCTCAGTCGTAGCTCCTGAAAAACCATCAATTGGTTGGCCATCTTTAAATAGTACGACTGTGGGAAGGCTACGCACACCAAACTGAGCGACAATTTGTTGTTGCTGATCACAATCAACTTTTGCCAATACTAACTGCCCATCGTAAGAAGTTACTATTTGCTCAAGTAATGGGGTTAATGTCTTACAGTGCTCGCACCAATTAGCCCAAAAATCAATAAGAACAGGCTTATTGAAAGAACCTTCAATAATAATTTGATCAAAGTTATCTAATGTAATATCTACAATATTTATTTGCTTATTCATACTCTTTATATCTCTAAATGCCCTATATTTAGGTTATAGGTTATTAATCATCAAGTTCTAAACTTGTTATAATATGTCGATAACTACTCATCCGTTTAGGATGAATTTTTCCTTCATCAATAGCCTTTAATAACGCACATCCTGGCTCTTGTTGATGTTTACAGTTACGAAACTTGCAATGCCCTAAATAGGGTTTAAACTCAATAAACCCCTGCTCAACTATCTCTTTATTAATATGGGTTAAAGCAAAATCTCTAATACCTGGTGAATCAATTAAATTCCCTCCCATAGGTAAATGGAATAATTTTGCTGTTGTGGTTGTATGTGCTCCCTTATTAGTTAACTCTGATAAAGCACCTACTCGCAACTCTGCCTCTGGTAGTAATGTATTAATCAATGATGACTTACCAACACCTGATTGTCCTACAAAAACACTCATATGGTTATTTAATGCTGTTTGTAATTGATGAATAGTTTCTGGCAAACATTTAGATACTTCCAAAATCTGATAATTTAAATTTCGATAAATATTCAACAGATCTTCCAACTCACTGCTATTCTGCTCATTTACCAAATCTAATTTATTAAAGAGCAATAAAGGCCTAATCCCTGCATGCTTAGCGGCAATCAAATAACGATCTAATAAGTTAGCATAGGGTGTGGGCAAAGGAGCAAAAACAATAACTAATAGATCCACATTAGCAGCAATAATTTTTAAGCGGCCAGAACTATCTGTCCGAGAAAGCTCAGAAGCTCTTGGCTGTATAGCTGTAATAATTCCATTTTGCTGATTACCTGTCCGCCATACTACCTTATCTCCTGTCACTAAAGGAGGTAAATTAGCTCTTAAGTAACAACGATAACGCTCTCCCTGCTTGCTTTCCACTTCGGCTTGAATACCAAAATGTGCTGTTACTAACCCTAACTGTTCTTCACCAAAATCGCCACCTGCCAATTCTTCTTGCAACTTCGACTCACGCTGATTAGCACGGCTATTACGTTCTTCTTGAATTTTCTCAATACGCCAGCGTTGGCGGCGGTTAAGTTGGCGTTTAGCCATAACTATTAAATCTCATTAGTAATACTTCATTATCAAAAAACTAATTCTATAATAAATTGCTTAAAGTTATAAATTAATTATTGGTTTATCACCAGTTAGGAAACCAAACAATACCTCACTGCAATATTGTCTTCGATTTTTCAATAAATAACTGAGGACATTATGACAGTAACAACACCCACTAACTACATACAATACCAAGCAGACGGTATTGCGACTAATTTCTCTATACCTTTCCTATTACTTGCTGATAATGATTTAGAAGTCTATTTAGATAATAATTTATTAACTATAGGTTATAGCTTAAAAGGTGTTGGCAATCCAATAAGTGAAATTATTTTTACTATTGCCCCTAGAGGCACGCTTTTATTACAACGAAAAATTACCTTACTAAGAGAAACAGATTATCAAGAAAATGGTGATTTATTAGCTAATACCCTAAATAAAGATTTTGATAGACTCTACTTAGCTTTGCAAGGAATCAGTCAAGATAACTCTAAAACACTTAGAGTAGAAGATGCCAAAGGTATTGCTGCATTATCTTATGCAAAAAATAGAGCTAATAAGCTATTAGGATTTGATAGTGAAGGGCAACCTTTACTCATTAATACCAATTCTGGTAGTGCTTTAGAGCTAGCCAAAGACTTAGCAGACCCTAATAACCCAATTAAGGGGGCGGGAATGTTAGGTTATAACGAAAATCTTAATTACTCAAATAGAACTGTAGGTACTGCATTAAAAACTATTTCACAAACAATTCCTAAAATCACTATTTCAGTAGATAAGCCAAATAACTCTATAGGCTCAGAAGGAGAAATTTGGTTACAATTAGAGGAAGAGTAATGACAATTCTATTTAAAAAAAATAATCAATGGCTTCCTATAAAGAATATTTATAGTTATCAAAATAATCATTGGAAAAGCATTAAGCAGTGTTATGTAAAACAATCAGGTATTTGGCAAAATGTTTGGCAAAATACCATTATTTTTATTAATGATATTCCTCAAACCAGTATTAGTATTTTTGAATTAATGGGTAGCCCTTCTAAATCTGGAGATTATATTTTTATTAATAATGCTGAAATAACTGCTAACTATGGTGAGCCTGCACTAAAAACAGGTATTTTTCCTAAAAAATCAAAACTTACCATTATTAATAACTCTTATATTAGAGGGCATGGAGGTAATGGAGGCAAGAGTAGAACAGATGGAGAACCAGGTGGCGACGCTATTTTAATCGAATACCCATGCATAATTGATAATAACAATGGCTATTTATATGGTGGCGGCGGCGGTGGTGGCGGTTTTTGGGTATCCTACTCTAGTGATGACTCATTCTGGTATGCATTAGGAGGCAGTGGTGGTGCTGGCTCTATATCAGGTATTAGTGTAGAAAATCTGACTGGTTCTATAGGAAATCCAACAACAGTAATCAACCCAACTAATGGAACAATAAATAATGGAGGAGGTTTTGGACAAACAGCTTATACAGGCAACCCTCCTGCCACTTATAAGTCTGGTGCAGGAGGAGGATTAGGTAAAGCAGGAGAGACCGCAACTTTGTATTCAGGAGGAGGAAAAGTACGCCATAAATTATATTCTGGCGGGGCTGGAGGTTTAGCAGTCAATAAAAATAATTTTGAAGTTACTGTATTAAATATTAATGAAGAAAATATTAAAGGTGAAATTCTATGAATAATCCAAATAAGTTTATTGTTGTTAAGGTTGATCCTGTGAATAAAACAATGGTGATTGATTGGGGCTATATCCGTTTAAACCATAGAATACCTAATCAAATATTAGAAAACCCTCACTTATCTCAAAATGAAGTTATTGAGTTAATAGAAAAAATGAGGCCAAAGCAACCACAACCTATAGAAATTCCAATGGGTTTACAATCATTAATTGATAAAACTGATCAACAGTTAAGCCAACAAATTATTCAAGATGAGATTCTATTATGAATCACAAACAAATATCTATTAGAGGTTGTATTCTTTGCATTGGAAATGGCGTAGAAGATGACACATTTACAAATCCTAATAAAAATGTTGGTGAAATTAATCATTATATTTTTCCAATATTAGGAAGTGGTAGTGTTTCAAATGGACAGAAAAGTCTTTTATTAGAAGAAGGAAAATTAACTGATTTAACAGCATTTGTAGGCAATGAGATCAACTATCAAGTCGCCAAAGAATCTGAATGGGTGGCTTTTAATTCCCTTTTAGAGCGAACAATGAATGTGCAGATAATCACAGAAACACCTACTAATCTATATAAGAACGATCTAGAAGAAACTATTTTCGTAGCATTAAAAGGAGAGGTAACTATTAATGAAAAAAGTTTACTTCCTTTCAAATCAGGTCGTTTATTTAAAAGTAATAAAGCAACTATTATATTAAATGAAAATAGCATATTAGCGGCTATTACCTTTAAAGAGTAATTAATTTTATAAATATCCCCTTATTTTCAAACTAAAAACATATTCTTATAGATATTTTTTGCAAAAAAAAGCCAGTCATTGCAGAATATCAACTAATTAGTATTTTTATTTAAAGTTCTTATAATTTGAGCTATCAGTAAGGGGATTTTTTATATGCAAGATCCAAACAATCTTATATGGATTGATCTTGAAATGACAGGGCTAAATCCAGACAAAGATGTGATTATCGAAATAGCCTCTTTAATTACTGATAGCCAACTTAATGTATTGGCAGAAGGTCCTGTTATTGCTATTCATCAACCAGATGATCTATTAGATACTATGGATGAGTGGAATACTACCCAACATGGCAATTCTGGTTTAACTCAGCGGGTCAAAGACAGCAAAATAACTACTGCTGAAGCGGAGCAACTGACTTTGGAGTTTTTTAAACAATGGGTACCTGCTAATTGTTCTCCTATTTGTGGTAATAGTATTTGTCAAGATCGGCGTTTTCTTTATCGACTTATGCCCAAGGTGGAATCATACTTTCACTATCGAAACTTAGATGTCTCCACACTAAAAGAACTAGCTAAACGTTGGGCACCAGAAATTATGGATGGTTTTAAAAAGAATAACACTCATTTGGCTATGGATGATATTAAAGACTCTTTAGCAGAGCTAAAATATTACCGCCAACACTTTATACAATTGCCTAAATAAGCTATGACTACACCTCAGCCAGTAATACTTGATAAAACCACAGTACCTAAACTACCTCCCCGCCCCTTAGATGCCCATAAAGGGCAGTTTGGTCATCTTTTAATTATAGGTGGCGATCATGGTACAGGTGGTGCTCCTTTGTTATCAGCTGAGATGGCATTACGTGCTGGCGCAGGCATGGTTTCTATGGCTACACGTCCTGAATATATTTGTGCTGTACTAGCCCGCAGGCCTGAAATAATGTGTTTGGGCATTCATTCTGCTAATCAACTCTATTCATTAACCAAAAAAGCTAACGTATTGGTAGTGGGTATGGGATTAGGACAAAGCGCATGGAGCCAGAGCTTATTATCTATAGTAGCTACTATTGATAAACCGCAAGTATGGGATGCCGATGCTTTAAATCTATTATCACAAGGAAAAGCTAAGCTACCAAGAGACAGTATTATTACTCCCCACCTAGGAGAGGCTGCAAGATTACTCAACTGTGATATAAAAACTATCCAACAAGACAAAGTACAAGCAGCTATTAAGATTAGACAACAATATCAGTGTACTGTAGTACTAAAAGGAAAAGGAACACTGATTGCTGGCTTAGATAATAGCCTCACCCTTTGTGAACATGGACATCCTGCAATGGCAGGCGCAGGCTTAGGTGATGTGTTAGCAGGTTTAATAGGTGCTTTACTTGCTCAGCACTTAACAGCCACAGAAGCAGCGCAACTTGCTGTTTGGTTACATGCTAGGGCAGGAGAACAATTAGGAAAACAAGGCCGGGGTTTATTAGCCAGTGATTTATTTCCCGTTATACGCAAACTATTAGAAGAACATTGTCCATGTCTATAATTTTTACCGTAGATGAACCTACTATGCTACAAATTGCAGCTAAACTAGCAAAAATCAGTAAGGGAGTAGGTGTATTCTATCTAAAAGGTGATTTAGGGGCAGGTAAAACTACTTTCTCAAGAGGATTCTTACAAGCTTTAGGTCATCAAGGTACTGTTAAAAGTCCAACGTTTACTTTAGTAGAACCCTATCAATTATCTACAGGTATGGCTTACCATTTTGATTTGTACCGTCTTGCGGATCCTGAAGAACTAGAGTTTATGGGAATTAGAGATTATTTTACAGAGAATTCCTTATGCTTAATCGAGTGGCCTGAGCAAGGACAAGGTGTACTTCCTCCATCAGATCTACAAATAACTATTGAGCATTTAGCTAATCAAAGAAAACTAATCCTCACACCTTTTAGTGAAAAAGCTAGGCTTTGGTGCAATACTTTAAATACACTAAATTAAGTTATATTCTGTAAACAAATCTTCCCCTATTCCATTATTTAATAATGGCATACTTTGTGCGATACTGTACTAATTTTAGTGATAAATAAGCAACAAATGGATCTATATAAATAACCATTGCTTTAAAAATATAGAGACTCTTAATGGCAATAAAAAGGCTGTTTGCAAATACAATAGGTGTTTTACTACTACTTATTACTTTTAATGCATTTGCAGAAACGACAATTAAGGGAGTTCGCCTATGGCGTGCCCCAGATAATACACGTATTGTATTTGATCTATCAGGGCCTGTTAAACATAACATGTTCACCCTGAGTGGCCCTGAACGAATCATTATTGATATAAGCAATATAACATTAGCAACCTCTTTGGATGATTTAAATCTTAAAGATACCCCTATCACTAGTATCCGCAGTTCAGCCCAAGGTAGCAAAGATATAAGACTTGTTTTTGATCTCTCAAGCAAAGTAACACCTAAAGTCTTTACTCTGCCACCTAATGAACCATACGGAAATCGTTTAGTGGTTGATTTATACGATAACCTAGCAACATCATCCATATCAACAACCACTGTGACCAAAACAGAGTCAGCCATTACGACGACCACTGTTACTACAACCGCCCCCTCTCCTACTATTACTAGAAGCCGAGATATTATTATTGCTATCGATCCAGGGCATGGTGGAGAGGATCCTGGTGCGATAGGTTCTGGTGGCAGAAAAGAAAAAGATGTAGTACTACAAATTGCCAAAGAATTACAAAGAGAGCTTAACCAACAAAATGGCTTTAAAGCTGAGCTCACTCGTAAAACAGATTACTTTATCCCTTTAAGACAACGCCCACAAATTGCTAGAAAAATGGGAGCAGATCTCTTTATCTCCGTTCATGCAGATGCTGCACCCAAAGCAGCAGCTTATGGCGCATCGGTATTTGCTATTTCTGACCGCGGCGCCACATCAGAAACAGCTCGTTGGTTAGCAGATACTGAAAACCGATCAGACTTAATTGGTGGCGCAGGTTCTGTAAGTTTAGATGGAAAAGATCAAGTTCTTGCAGGGGTATTATTAGATTTATCAATGACTGCTGTAATGTCATCTAGTCTTGATGTAGGCCAGAAAGTACTGGATAATATGGGCAAGACAACAGCCCTACATAAGAAAAGAGTGGAGCAAGCAGGTTTTGTGGTACTAAAATCTCCAGACATTCCCTCTATTCTAGTGGAAACGGGCTTTATTTCAAATCCAAATGAAGCAAGAAAGTTAGCCACTAAAAGCCACCAACAAGCACTGGCAAGATCTATTCGAACAGGTGTTGTAGCTTACTTTAAAAAGAATCCTCCACCAGGCACATATTTAGATCAATTGCGTAATGGTGGACAAGTGGCTGCATCTACTCATAAAGTAACCAAAGGTGATACATTAGGTGCTATTGCCGTGAGATATGGGGTAAAAATAGCTGACCTTAAAAAAGCTAACAACCTTGCTAATGATAATATACGGATTGGTCAAACATTAAAAATCCCTGCAAAATAATGGAATTGCTATGTCACAAATTCATTTACTTAGCCCTTTACTCGCTAACCAGATAGCAGCAGGCGAAGTAGTAGAAAGACCTGCCTCTGTCGTTAAAGAGTTATTAGAAAATAGTTTAGATGCAGGTGCTAAACGTATAGATATCGATATTGAACAAGGTGGCACTAAACTATTACGTATCCGTGATGATGGCTGTGGTATTATTTATGACGATCTTACACTTGCCTTAGCACGACATGCAACCAGCAAAATCAATGATCTAGAAGACCTAGAACATGTTTGTAGTTTAGGTTTTCGTGGTGAAGCATTAGCTTCCATTAGTTCTGTTTCTAGGCTTACTTTAACTTCACGCACAGCCGATGCTGAACAAGCTTGGCAAGTAGCTACTGAAGGTAAGCAGATGGAAAGCAAAATACAGCCAGCAGCTCATCCTAAAGGAACGACTTTAGAAGTAAGAGACTTATTCTTTAACACGCCTGCTCGCCGTAAGTTTTTAAAAACTGAAAAAACCGAATTTGACCATATTCAAGAAGTAGTTAGACGTTTATCGCTCGCTCATTTTGAAGTGGCTTTTCACCTTACCCATAATGGTAAAACCATATTCTCACTACACCCTGCTCTTGACGAAATTGCAAGAGCAAGAAGAGTAGCGCTTGTTTGTGGGAGTGAATTTTTGAATCAATCCACAACCATTGCTATAGAAAGAGAAGGTTTACACCTTTATGGATGGGTTGGTTTACCTACTTTTTCTCGTAGCCAAGCAGATTTACAATACTTCTATGTAAATGGGCGGATGGTTCGCGATAAATTAGTAGCCCATGCTGTACGGCAAGCATACCGTGATGTTCTTTATAATGGTCGGCACCCTACCTTTGTGTTATTTCTACAACTTGATCCTGCTTTGGTAGATGTTAATGTACATCCTACCAAACATGAAGTTCGTTTTAGAGATGGCCGATTAGTTCATGATTTTCTTTATAGCTCATTACATAGGGCATTAGCAGAAGTTCGACCAGAAAATCAACTGGCTAATGCTCCTGTCATATCTCAGCCAATAGTAACTGGTAAAGAAGCAGGTGAATTTGCGGGACAGAGAGAAATGGGTTTAGCCAGTACTATTCAAACCACTTCTGCCACAACCTCTAATCATAATTTCTCAGCAAATTACACACCACCTTATAATAGAAATAATGTACCTCCACTGAGTGAACTGAAAGGTAAATATGAAGCTTATTATGCGCCTTTAGCAGATGATACCTCCCTCACATCTATAGACGCACCAGATACTCCTCCATTAGGCTATGCATTAGCCCAATTAAAAGGTATCTATATTCTAGCTGAAAATGAGCAAGGTTTAGTGTTAGTAGATATGCATGCAGCCCATGAACGTATTACTTATGAACGACTCAAGCTAACTATGCAAACAGAAGGTTTAAAAGGACAGCCTTTACTTGTACCAGAAACCATTGCTGTTAGCCAACGTGAAGCAGACTGTGCCGAAACACATAGCCAGTGGTTTAGCCAATTAGGCTTTGAGTTGCAAAGATTGGGGCCAGAAACATTAGCGATTAGACAAACACCTGCATTACTAAAACAAGCACAAGCCAATCAATTAGTACGCGATGTATTAGCTGATTTACTAGAATATGGTACCTCTGATCGCATTCAAGCCCATATCAATGAGTTATTAGCCACAATGGCTTGCCATGGCTCTGTGAGAGCTAATCGTCGCTTAACGATTCCTGAAATGAATGCACTATTAAGGGATATGGAACAAACAGAACGTAGCGGGCAATGTAATCATGGTCGCCCCACTTGGACACAACTTGCTTTAGAAGATTTAGATAAACTGTTCTTAAGGGGTAAATAATGACCAATAAGTTACCCCCTGCTATTTTTTTAATGGGTCCTACTGCTTCAGGTAAAACAGATTTAGCATTACAACTGGCTGATAAACTACCTTGTGATATTATTAGTGTCGACTCTGCACTGGTCTATAAAGGTATGGATATAGGCACTGCTAAGCCATCTAAACAAATACTTAGCCAATATCCCCACCAACTTGTAGATATTCTAGATCCTGTTGAAGCCTATTCTGCTGCTGATTTTAGTAAAGATGCCTTAGTAGCAATGGAGCAATCAACTAAGCAAGGGCGAATCCCCTTATTAGTGGGTGGTACTATGCTGTATTACAAAGCATTATTAGAAGGACTGGCCACCTTACCTTCGGCGGAACCTGAACTACGTACTACTTTAGAAAATCGAATTAAGCAAGAAGGTGTCAGCGCACTACATGAAGAGTTACAAAAAATTGACCCTTTATCAGCCACTCGAATCCATCCTAATGATCCGCAACGTATTATCAGAGCATTAGAAGTATATTTGCTCACTGGTAAAACACTTACAGAGCACTATCAACAACAAAATGACACAAAAAACCAGTGTGGACATGCGCTACCCTATACTATGGTGCAATTTGCGATAGCCCCTGTAGAGCGTTATATTCTCCATCAACGTATTGAGTTACGTTTTAAGGAAATGTTAAAACAAGGGTTTATCGATGAAGTGGCTAATTTAAAAGCTAGGTCAGATTTACATGCCGATCTACCCTCTATGCGTGCCGTAGGCTATAGGCAAGTATGGGACTTTTTGTCAGGTAAATTGGACTTTGAAAATATGCAAGAACGTGGCATTATAGCGACACGTCAACTTGCTAAAAGGCAGTTTACTTGGTTGCGGGGTTGGCAAAATGTAAATTGGTTAGATAGTTTAGCCTCAAATAATTTATCGAAACTATTGAACTATTTACATATGACATCTATCTTATCTTAGTGTTAGCTGTTAATTATAATTTAAAAATATTAATTTTAAGGAGTTATTCCCATGTCAAAAGGGCATTCACTACAAGACCCTTACTTAAACGTTCTTCGTAAGGAACGAGTACCTGTATCTATTTATTTAGTTAATGGTATCAAACTACAGGGCCAAATTGAGTCATTTGATCAATTTGTTATTTTGCTTAAAAACACTGTTAGTCAAATGGTTTATAAACACGCCATTTCTACTGTTGTACCTAGTCGCCCTGTTCGTATGCCTACAGGTGAAGAGATGGGTATTACAGAAGAACCAACTAGCTTTTAATGGAAGTTTATATTGCTGTTTGAACGTCCAGGTGGCGGTGAAAAGGCTATTCTTATCCATTTGCATACTCAAGAAATGGATGAAAGAGAAGACCCTCAAGAGTTTCAAGAGCTTGCACATTCAGCAGGTGCTGAATGTGTAGCTTTTATTGAGATAAGCCGTTATCAACCCTCTGCTAAATTTTTAATAGGTTCAGGTAAAGTTGAAGAGCTACATGCTCAGGTTAAGGCTTTGCAAGCTGAACTTGTTATTGTTAACCATACCCTTACCCCTAGTCAGGAACGTAATTTAGAACGTGCCTTAGAATGCCGTGTTATTGATCGCACAGGGCTGATTCTTGATATCTTTGCACAACGTGCGAGAACCCATGAAGGTAAATTACAGGTTGAACTCGCTCAGCTAGACCATATGAGTACTCGTCTTGTTAGAGGCTGGACTCATCTTGAGCGACAAAAAGGTGGTATTGGTTTACGTGGGCCAGGTGAAACCCAATTAGAAACCGATAGACGCTTATTAAGAATTCGTGTTAAACAACTTAAACAGAAACTAGAGAAAGTTCGCAATCAACGAGAACAAGCTCGTCGAGGTAGACAACGTGCTGAAGTTCCTCTTATTTCTTTAGTTGGTTATACCAATGCTGGTAAATCCACATTATTTAACGAATTAACACACTCTTTAGTATTAGCTGCCGACCAACTGTTTGCAACTCTTGATCCGACACTGCGTCGCCTGGAATTACCTGATAAAGGGCGGGTAGTTTTTGCGGATACAGTGGGATTTATTCGCCACTTACCCCATAAATTAGTGGAAGCATTTAGAGCCACTTTAGAAGAGTCAGCTAATGCTGATTTACTGATCCACGTTATTGATGCTCATGAACCTGAGCGTATGTTGCAAATTGAACAAGTCCTTAAAGTCCTACAAGAAATAGGCGCAGATAAGATACCGTTATTAGAAGTCTATAATAAAATAGATTTAATGGATGATGTTGAACCACAAATACAGCGTGATGATAATGGCAAACCACAAAGAGTATGGTTATCTGCACAAAATAATCAGGGACTTGATTTACTTATCAAGGCCATTGATGAATTACTTAGCGATGATATTTATACAGGTACCTTACGTTTATCACCCTCACTCAGTAAATTAAGAGCCCGTTTTTTTGAAACTAATTCTGTTCAAAAAGAACAAATTGATGAGCAAGGTAATTCACTCCTTACTATTCGTATTAGCCAAATTGATTTAAGTCGTTTACTAACCAAAGAACATCTTAATAAAGATACATTTTTGCAAGAATATACCATTTGATTTTATAACAAAAAAAGCCACTTATTATAAGTGGCTTTTTTATTAACCCACTATTCTATTCAGAATGAAGTTCTTCTGCCGCATACAGTGTATTTTCTAGTAAACAAGCACGTGTCATTGGCCCTACCCCACCGGGTACAGGAGTTATCCAATTGGCTCGTTGAGCCGCTTTTTCAAACTCCACATCACCCACTAACTTACCATCAGGCATACGGTTAATACCTACATCAATAACAATCGCACCTGGCTTAATCCAATCACCTTTAACCAATCCTGGCTTACCTACGCCAACTACCACTAAATCTGCATTAGCTACGTGAGCAGCAAGATCTTTAGTAAAGCGGTGAGTAATGGTTGTAGTACAGCCTGCCAATAACAACTCTAAGGCCATAGGACGACCAACAATATTAGAAGCACCTACCATCACAGCATTTAATCCATAAAGATTTTCTTTAGTGCTTTCCAGTAGTTTTATAATACCTTTAGGGGTGCATGGGCGTAATAGCGGATTACGCTGTGCTAACCGACCAATATTAAATGGATGAAAACCATCCACATCTTTATCTGGACGAATTCTTTCCAACAAAGGAGCGGCATCTAAATGTTCTGGGAGTGGTAATTGCACTAAAATTCCATCGATAGCAGAATCATCATTCAGCTTATCAATAAGTGATAATAACTCTTGCTGTGTAGTAGAAACAGGCAAATCATAAGACTCAGAAATGAACCCTACTTGTTCACAATCTTTACGTTTATGAGAAACATACACTTCAGAGGCAGGATCGTTACCTACTAAAATCACTGCAAGTCCTGGAATACGTAATCCACGTTGACGACGATCAGCTACTTTTCTAGCAATATCTTCGCGAATATTAGCAGCAATGGTTTTTCCATCAATTAATTGTGCGGTCATAGTCTCATTTATTTAGTCAGCAAAATATCTATTTTCTCATAGAGTGATAATTACAATAAAGTCTTTTTATATTTTTACACAAGCTATTCTTCTAACCAGACTTCCGCAATCCATTCCCACAAAGTATCCCATTGTTGTTCAGAGAGCTCTCCATTCTCCCAAAGCAACACTACACCATCAGGATCTATACAATAATAGCCTGCATTAATTTCACAAATGGGCAATAAATACCGTGGTAAGCCATAAGACCACGCAGTAGCAGCCATTTCTGGTAAATAGGTATGAAGATGAGGGTCAGCTATGGTGGCAGGCTCTAAATGACCATATATAACATCACTTGCATTAAGCAAGTAATACCTAAAGTCACGGGGAATAGGTAACAACAACTCCTCTTGTACAGTAACCAATTGCTCTTCATCTGGTAATTCAAGGGGAGTAGCAACGTCTTCTGCTAGCTCTCGCAATCTTTCTAAAATTTCTTCCATCAAAATAAAAACCCTGCTGAATTAATAGTTAGAGTGTGTATTACTCTAACTATTCCGTCAACAGGGTTATGTTAACTAATTTTTAAAAATTAGCGACGTGGAGCTACAGGTCTATCATCATTAGAGATAGTTACTTCTACGCGACGATTTAAAGCACGATCTGAAGCATTGCTATTGCTCGCTACAGGGAATGCTTTACCATAACCACGTGTAGTAATACGAGCAAATTCAACACCACGGTTTGAAAGTTCACGAGCTACTGCATCTGCACGAGCTTGTGACAATTTTAAATTTAATGCATCACTACCAGTGCTATCAGTAAAACCTTCAACTAACACTTTACGCTCTCTATTTTGTTTTAAATAAACAGCTAATTTATCAAGATTAACGTAAGCTGATGGAGTTACATCTGCTTTACCTACAGCAAAAAGAACATCACCAAAGGTTACTACTTCACCACGTGCAGTTTGCTTAGCAATATCTAATACTTTTGCTTTCACACGTTGGTTTTCTTCTTGTTGGCGTAATGCTACAGTAGCATTCGCTAAATCAACACGACGTTGTAATAAATAAGCAAGTTCACTTACTTTTTCTTGTTTCTCGCCATCACGATAAGCTTTATCTGCTCTATCTAAAGCAGCACTTGCATCATTAGTTTCAGCATTAGCCCATTGGCTTGCTTTAGGATTGTTTTGTAATGCCATGAAATCAGCACGTGCTTTTTCTAAATCTGGATTAGGATTATTTGAACAAGCAGCTAGCGTTAAACCTACTGCTAAAAGAGATGGAATTAATATATGTTTGCGCATAACCAAAGTTTCCTTTGTAAAAATATTAAATAATGTTCATGTATGTAACTGTCAATTAATTAAGTGTTAAAACTTAATTAACATTCGCTGGAGGAATAGCGTTTGTTACAGGTTGAACTGGTGCATCTGTAGGCGTTAAAGCTTTTGGATCAACATATTTCATTTTTTCTACTTGCGCTCTACGCTCTGCTACACGCGCATCCCATTCTGCTCTCTCAGCATATATTTTAGCCGCTTTATAATCTTTATCATCCATAGCAATACGTGCTTTACGGAAATGCTCCTGAGCAGTTTGCATATCAGTTGGAGCGAATTGAGTAGCACCTGCACCTACTGCGTTATTAACTGCTAATCTTGCTACATCCATCTGAGCTGTTGGAGGATTACCAGCGCAACCAACTAACACACCACCAGCTAAAATAACACCACCTAATGCTAGCTTAGATTTTGAAAAGAGAGTCATATTTTAATACTCCATTACACTTTATTCGTTAATTAAGAAATTTTCTAAAACTGAAACTTCAATATAATTTTTTCAGTTATTTATTAGAACTACTAATTAGTCTAATTGTTCAATATTTTCGACAAGTCCATCTGTTTTACTTGAAAATACAATTAACTAAATACTAATTCAAGGCTGTTTAAAACCTCGCAAAATCATGATAAGACATTGATTTTATTGAGCTTTAAAATAAAATAAATCGATATAAAACGTTAATCAATTAGTTTATTACAATATATTTCGTCAATTAAAAACAATCTATATAATCTTTGATAATAGCAAACTCATGCTCGTCTTTTAAGGGTGGTTTTTGGCTATCAGGCTGATAAATAGCAAATAAATGCTTGATTCCATATTGCTTAGCACTACGTAAAACGCTAATGCTGTCATCAATAAACAAACTGCTATGTGGATTAAACGTTACCTGCTCTCCCAAATGCTGCCAAAAATATTGATTTTCTTTTGGAAAATTATAGTCATGGGAACTGATGATATGTTTAAACCAAGGCGCTAAATCAACCTTCTGCATTTTTAGATTTAGCGATTTTGGGTGGGCATTAGTGATTAGAATAACTTGCTTACCCATTTCATTAATTAATTTTAAAAAAAGCTCTGCATGGTTGCGCCATTTAATTAAATGAGCAATTTCTTGCTTAAACTTAAGAATAGGTAAATTTAAAGAGTCAGTCCAATAATCAATACAATACCATTGTAATTTGCCTTGCAATGTAGCATATTGACTTAATAGTGTTTGTTTAGCTTGTTCTACTGTTAAGCCGTAAGTTTGTCCATAACGTTCAGGAAGATATTCTAGCCAAAAATGATTATCAAAATGCAAATCTAGCAAAGTACCATCCATATCTAAAAAAACTGTTTCGATGTCAGACCAAGGTAATAACATAAAATTTTCACAAATACTGATTAGCACGCTATGATAGTAAGGCGTTTTTAACAAAGAGAATACTATGGAAAAAAAACCTGCCATATTAAGCCAACGAATTGTAACATCATCTCGCCTATTTAAGGTGGAAGAATTACAACTGCGCTTTTCTAATGGTGAAGAGCGAATTTATGAACGTCTAGCAGGAGGAATGCGCGCAGGTGCTGTAATGGTTGTGGCAATGCTAGATAAAGAACACTTCATTATGATTGAAGAATATTGCGCTGGTGTTGATGACTACCAACTAACTATTCCCAAAGGACTTATTGAAAAAGATGAAGATGTATTAGCTGCTGCTAATCGTGAATTAAAAGAAGAAGCAGGTTATGGTGCAAAAAAATTAGAATATGTGACCTCTCTTACCCTGTCACCAAGCTATATGGCACAAAGGATACAAGTAGTACTTGCACAAGATTTATATCCAGAAAAATTAGAGGGTGATGAACCAGAACCGATCATTGTAAGTACTGCAAAATTAAATGATCTTTTAGCACTCAGCCAAAAACCTAATTTTACAGAAGGACGCGCTATTGCAGCACTATATATAGTCCGAGACTTACTGATTAGTCGTGGCGAACTTACTGTATGTTAACAGAACTACTACCCTCTATAATTAAACTAGCTCAACAAGCTGGACAAGCCACGCTACACTATTGGCGGAATGCTGTTGCAGTTGAAAAAAAACAAGATAACTCTCCTGTTACAGCAGCGGACTTAGCAGCTAATCAAATATTAATGACAGGGCTAGCTGCATTAACACCTAATATTCCTATTCTTTCCGAAGAAGACTGTGCAATTGACTTAGCTATACGACAAACATGGCCACAATGGTGGCTTATTGATCCGCTTGATGGCACAAAAGAATTTATTGAAGGTAATACTGACTTTACCATTAATATTGCATTAATAGACCAAGGAAAGGTTATTTTTGGAGTAGTGTTTATTCCTGCCACTAACTATTGTTATTTTGGCGGTAAAGATATTGGTGCATGGCAGATTGATGATCAAGGTAAGCAACAAGCTATACAATGTAGGAAAGCTGATAATCAACAGCTATCTATAGTAGCTAGTCGTCGTCATAGTTCAGAAAAGCAACAGTTACTACTTAATAAGCTACAAGAGATAGCCCCTATCTCACTAAAGAATGCTGGCAGCTCATTAAAATTTTGCTTAGTAGCAGAAGGTAAAGCGGATTGCTATCCACGTTTTGCACCTACTTGCCAATGGGATACAGCGGCCGCACAAGGGGTACTAGAAGGCGCTGGAGGCAGTGTATTAACTGAAACAGGACAACCTTTGAGCTATATAGCTAAACAGGATTATTTAAACCCTAACTTTATTGCACTAGGTAATGCACCTCAATGGCAAAGCGCAATTTTTGATATTATCCAACAACTAGCCTAATCCTTATTACTCAGGATTAGGTAGTTTTAAACCAATGGGTAAACTCACTCTCGCCTCTAAGCCACCACCCACACGATTTAGCAACTCAATATGACCACCATGTTGCTCTACAATTCGTTTGACAATGGCTAAGCCTAAACCAGAACCTTTGCCACTACGCGCTTGATTACCTCGCATAAAAGGATTAAATACCGCGAGTATCTCACTTTCAGGAATACCAGGGCCACGATCTAATACACTTAAAACCACATAGGGCGATTTATGTTTATTAGCTAAATAAGTAGTGACTTCTACTTTATCATGAGAATAATTTAAGGCATTGTTCACTAAGTTGATTAATAACCGTTTTAATGAAATACGGCGTGCTTGAATGGGTGGAATGTCTTCCAAAAATACTCTGACTTTTTCTTCATTCTGATTAAAGGGCGCTACTGCCTCAGCAACTAACTCATTTAAATCTAATTCCTCTAAAGCCTCATCCTTACCATCACGAATAAATGCGATAAACTGATCGAGGATTTCATTCATATCCTCAATATCACGAACCATATCCTCAGTAAATTCTTCATCACCATGCATTAGTTCTACTGAAAGACGTAATCGTGTTAAAGGTGTTCTTAAATCATGAGAAACACCCGCTAACATCAAGTCTCGTTCATTATTTGCTTTCTCAACATCTTCTGCCATCTGGTTGAAGGCTTGATACACATCGGTCATTTCACTTAATGTATCATTAATCGGTAAACGAACACTTTTACCTTTACCTAATTGTCTGGCAGCAAATACTAAACGTCTTAAAGGCTGGTTAAGCTGTAATACAAAAATACCTGCAGTAAACATGGATAAAGAAACAATGCCAATAAACCATGCAAGTACTCGCCAAATTTGTTGTCCACGTAAAGGATGGGGATACATAGGTATTTCTAGCCAACCGGGGCCTAGACTGGGTGCACTGACCCATAAAGAAGAAATATATTTGCCGATGATTAAACGTGTACTAGCATCTTCGCCTAGTTCACTTTGTATTTGTCGTTGAAAAATATCTGAATAGGGCCAATGATATTCACCTAGAGGCGCTTCATTATCAGGCTTCCATAAAATACCTGCGGCAATGGCAATATCATCACGGCTATCTTCATCTACTGACCAATAAGCTCTAATCAGCATAGCCGCACCATGGCTATACTGCCTATCCACTAATACATCTTCATTTAAAACTAAATAGCCGAGCGTGAGTGCTTTAGAAAACAGCACGATGATTAAGATAAGCCATAACATACGAGCAAAGAAGCTTTTAGGTAGCCATAGTGCCCTGTATTTTTTCTTATTATTTACCATATAAAGGATAAACTAGCTTTCCCCTCTCTTTGAGAGAGGAAAGCCATTAACTATTTGTCGCCATCAGGCACAAATACATAACCAACACCCCAAACAGTTTGAATATAGCGAGGTTTGGCAGGATCAACTTCAATCATACGACGTAAACGAGAAATTTGTACATCAATAGAACGCTCTAAAGCATCCCATTCTCTACCGCGGGCAAGACTCATTAATTTATCACGTGTTAACGGCTCTCTTGGGTGCTGAACAAGTGCTTTTAACACAGCAAACTCACCTGTAGTTAGCATATGTACTTTATCGCCATGGGAAAGCTCACGGGTTGCCAATGATAATTTATAATCACCAAACGTAACCTCTGCATCTTCAGTATCTGGCGCACCAGGAATTTGCGAAGTTTGACGGCGTAATACAGCCTTAATACGCGCTAATAACTCACGAGGATTAAATGGTTTTGGTAGATAATCATCTGCACCACTTTCAAGTCCTTGAATACGACTTGCTTCATCACCTTTTGCGGTCAACATGATAATAGGTGTTTTATTACCTTGGTTGCGGAGTCGTTGACAAGCACTCATACCATCTTCGCCTGGCATCATTAAATCAAGAACAATTAGATTAAATAGCTCACGGCTTAATAATCTATCCATCTGCTCAGTATCTTCAACTGCTTTGACACGAAAACCTTCCTCAGCTAGGAAGCGCTCAAGAAGTCGACGAAGTCTTGCATCGTCATCAATAATTAAAATTTTCTCGCCTTCTTGTGTTTGGCTTGCTGTCATATGAGCTCCTTGATAGTCAACTTACAACAACATACTTTGTTGTAAATAATATAATTCAAATAATAATAGTTAGCTATAGTATGACTGATTTATTAAAGATAGGCTAAACAGCATTGTTAAAATATTTTTCTAATTTGATTTTAAGGCGATAATATATCCGATAATTATCGCCTTAATTTATCTATTAATCACCTAATGCAGCTAATTGATCTGCTTGGTATTCTGCTCTCAATGGTTCAATAACCGCCTCAACACCACCAGCAATTACATCATCTAACGAATAAAGTGTGAGATTAATACGATGGTCTGTTACTCGTCCCTGTGGGAAATTATAAGTCCGAATTCTTTCAGAACGATCCCCAGAACCAACCAATAATTTACGTGTATCCGCTATTGCTTGTTGTGAAGCTGTTTGTTGTTGATCATTTAACTTAGCATATAACCAAGACATAGCTTTAGCGCGATTTTTATGTTGGGAACGCTCTTCCTGACAGGCTACTACAATACCCGTTGGAATATGCGTAATACGTACCGCAGAATCTGTTTTATTAATATGCTGACCACCTGCACCAGAAGCACGATAAGTATCTACTCGCAAATCAGCAGGATTAATTTCTATTTCTTGTTGTTCATCAGGTTCAGGTAATACAGCTACGGTACAGGCAGAAGTATGTACCCGCCCTTGCGATTCTGTTTCAGGGACACGTTGCACACGGTGTGCACCAGACTCAAATTTTAAGAAGCTATAAACATTATCACCCTCAACCCTTGAGATCACTTCTTTATAGCCACCGTGTTCACCTTCGTTAGCAGACAATATCTCTACTCGCCACCCGCGTTTCTCTGCATAACGAGAATACATGCGAAATAAATCCCCTGCAAAAATAGCCGCTTCGTCACCACCTGTACCAGCACGAATTTCAAGATAAACATTACGGGCATCATTAGGATCTTTAGGCAAGAGCATTTTTTGCAAGTCTTGCTCTAAGGTTTCGATAGTTTCTTGCTGAGTTTTAACCTCTTCTTCCGCCATTTCTTTTAGATCGGGATCAGAGTCTTTCAATAACTCTTTAGCACTCGCCAAATCTTCTTGCGCTTTGCAAAGATCACGGAATGTTTTAATAACAGGTTCTATTTCTGCATATTCTTTTGAATATTCACGAAATTTATTTTGATCGCTAATAATCTCAGCATCGCCTAATAAAGCTGTTAACTCTTCATAGCGATCTTGTAATAATTCTAATTTATTTAGTAAGGAAGGTTTCATTATTTTATCAGCCAATAGTATTTTAAATTCTTTTGTTGCTTAGTTCTACATTACATTAATAAACAACAGCCCTTTAATTTATACCTATGATTTAAAGGTATATTTCTTGTTAAGCTATCTTTGCTAATATAGACCAATACGCATAACTATCCACTGACTAAACATTTAAATTGAACATGTTGGATATTGTAGCATTAAATAAAGTTAGCACTCTAGTTATGATTGTTGTTGAAAGCTAAAAACAAGTATACTAATTGTGTGTTTAGTCTTTATTCAAATAAATAGCTATTTGTTATTCATATGGTTTTAATAATATTAATAGCCCTTTAAATTACTCAATAACTGATTTTGGTTGATTATGAATAAGTTTTTCTTATTATTTTGTGTGTCAGTAACACTGTTAAGTGGTTGTCACTTATTTGAGAACAAACAAGGTAATAATACTGTTCAACCTATAACAGATGTGCCACCAAAAGAAAAACCTATTATAAAACCCTTTACTAAAGATTCTTTATCAGCACTACTTGTTGCAGAATTTGCAGAACGACGGGGACAATTTGATTTAGCATTAGAAAATTATG
Source organism: Entomomonas asaccharolytica (assembly GCF_016653615.1). Taxonomy (NCBI): domain Bacteria; kingdom Pseudomonadati; phylum Pseudomonadota; class Gammaproteobacteria; order Pseudomonadales; family Pseudomonadaceae; genus Entomomonas; species Entomomonas asaccharolytica. The sequence continues at coordinate 2,969,024 of NZ_CP067393.1, forward strand.
TGAACCAAGCTCAACAAACTAATGATCCCAAAGTTGCTGAACGTGCCTATCAAATGGCTAGCTATCTCGATAATAGCCAGCAACAGTTAAAAATGGCTTTATTGTGGGTTACTATAGAACCCAATAATATAGATGCAAATAGAGTAGCCGCCATTGAATTAACTAAAAATGAACGTGGACTTGAAGCTACCCCCTATTTTGAAAAAGTATTAGCTAATACAGAACAATTGGATTTTTTAGATCTTACCAATAGCAACCTCACTCAAAAAGCACGCCAAGAAGTGCTTGTAAGCATTGATCAACTTGCTATTAAACATCCTAATAATACACAACTAACTTACACAAAAGCTATTTTGCTTGCTGAAAACGGCGCAGCTGAAGAAGCCTTAACTACTCTACAAAAATTACCTACAGTGCAACAGAAAAAAAATAATGTTGTACTATTAAAAGTATTCCTATTACAAAGCGTTGGCAAACCTGATGAAGCCCTAGCACTATTGGATAAAGAAGTTAAAAATCGTCCTGAAAATAAAAAACTACGTTTAAGTTTTGCCCATCGATTAATTAGTCAAGGCAAACTACCTGAAGCCAAACAACAATTCTTAACATTAAGTAAGCAATATCCTGAAGATGAAGAATTACGTTTTGCTTTAGTATTGATTTGTATGGAAAATCAACAATGGGATGAGGCTATTAGTTATCTACAAACTATGTTAAACAACGGCATCAATTCTGATGCAGTCTATTATTACCTCGCCACCGCCTATAATGAGAAGGGAGATAAAGAGCAAGCGCTAGCCAACTACAAACAGGTCACTGGCGGAGAAAACTATTTAGCGGCTATTGCCAATACAGCTAAAATTCTCTTTGAACACAATCAAATAAGCGAAGCGCAACAACTCTTAGCCACCACCCGCAAGAATCAGCCAGATTTGGTTATACCTCTTTATCTGTTTGAAATAGAAGAATTACAAAAATTAAATAAATTACCACAAGCATGGCAAATTATTAACCAAGCAATACAAGCAGATCCTAAAAACACTAGCTTATTATATAGTCGAGCCTTATTAGCTGAGCAGAGTAATAATTTACCGCGAGCAGAAAAAGATTTGCGTTATATTATTAAACTTGAACCTAATAACGATACAGCAATTAATGCCTTAGGATATATCCTAACAGATAGAACGACACGCTATCAGGAAGCATTAGTACTAATTGAACGCGCATTACAACTTAATCCAGAGAATCCTGCTGCTTTAGATAGCCTAGGCTGGGTTAAATATAAACTAGGCGACCTAGAAGCTGCAAAAAAATACTTACAGCAAGCTTATGGTAGCTACCCTGATCCTGATATTGCAGCTCATTTAGGTGAAGTATTGTGGAAAAAGGGTGAACAGCAACAAGCAAAAGATCTTTGGTCTGAAGCATTAAAGGATAATCCAACCAATAAAACACTCCAAAAAACGATTAAACGATTAACTGGAGCTGAGGAATTATAGATTATGGTATTTTCTTATTTACGTTCAACGCTTATTGTTAGCCTTATGTTGTTAATGACAGGCTGTGGCCTTTTTACTACCAAAGAAAAACCACAGACGATTGGGCAACCTGACGAAAAACTTTGGCAACAGCACCAAATTAAAATTGCTGAATTAACTACTTGGCAAGTAGATGGCAAAGTAGGCATTAAAGCGGGAAAAGAGTCAGGGAGTGCTACATTATTTTGGTTACAACAATTTGATTATTATGATATACGCCTTGCTGGCCCGCTTGGCCGTGGTGCTACTCGTATTGTAGGCAAAAAAGGTGATGTAACCATTGAAATATCTGGACAAGGCCGTTACAACGCCGCCACACCTGAGGAGTTATTACAACAACAACTAGGTTGGAATATTCCCGTATCAAATCTTATTTGGTGGATAAAAGGTTTACCTGCACCTGATACCCCCTATAATCATACGCTAAATACCGATAGCCGTTTACAAGAGCTGAAACAAGCTGGCTGGACAATAGAGTATCGTGACTACCAAAATCATGCAGGTTACTGGTTACCTGAACGTATTATCGCTAACAGCCAAGATATACGTGTTACTTTAGTGACTAAACAATGGACCCTGAGGAAAATGGGTAAAGAGATTGCTAGCATTAACTAATCATAGATTAACCAATGACCAATTTATTTCCAGATGATGCCTCATTAATTTTACCTGCGCCTGCCAAGCTAAATCTATTTTTGCATATTCTTGGCAGACGTGCTGATGGTTATCATAATTTACAAACTATTTTTCAATTTTTGGATTACTCAGATCAGTTAGCATTTAATTGTCGTAAAGATGGCGAGATCAAGCTGCATACTATTTTTGAGAACGTACCCCATAATGACAATTTAATAGTTAAAGCAGCAAACCTTTTAAAGAACTATACAAGCTCTCCCTTAGGCGCTGATATTTGGATTGATAAAAAACTGCCAATGGGCGGTGGAATTGGCGGTGGTAGCTCTAATGCAGCCACCACTTTATTAGCACTTAACCAGCTCTGGCAATTGAATCTTGACTTAATAACACTAGCGAAACTAGCTCTACAACTAGGTGCTGATGTTCCTGTTTTTGTACAGGGTAAAGCTGCTTTTGCAGAAGGGGTAGGCGAACAACTAACACCTATTACGCCACCTGAATTATGGTTTCTTGTAGCTATACCTAAAGTGGCTATCAGTACGGCTACTGTATTTAATGATCCCTTATTACCTAGAAATACTGCTGCTATCACCTATCAACAGGTATTAGCTACTGAAGGGCAAAATGATTGCCAAGCGATTGTGCTTAATCACTACCCTGCTGTACAAGATGCTTTTTTAATAATGAATAAGCTAGCTCCTACCAAACTAACAGGTACTGGTGCTTGTTTATTCGCCTCTTTCACTACTGAGCAACAGGCATTAGCAGCCCAACGACAACTTATTGATAAAATAGATTGTTTTATTGCTCAAGGTATAAATTTTTCTCCACTTCATCAAAAATTAAATCTAAGCTATTGATATTTAAATAGATAATTATTAAGAATAATTAACAATAACTTATTGACAATGATTATCATTTAAATTAATATTTACATTACTTACTATTATGGAGTAATAAATAAGATGTATGTTTGTCTATGCCAAGGTATCACTGATAAAGATATACGTGATGCAGTAAATGATGGCTGCTGTAGCTATAAAGAAGTTAGACAAGCATTAGATATTGCCAATCAATGTGGTAAGTGTGCATGTTTAGCTAAACAGATAGTAAAAGAATCTATTACTGAATCTCAATTAAGTAATCCAATGGTCGCTCACTTCAATCCAGCGGAACTAGTCAACCTTTAATATAAATAGTTGTAATTATCATTCTTGTTCAATCGCCTAAGACTCAGCGCTATTTGACTTTTTTCATTAGCCAACGCACAATAAAAAAAAGTCTTAATGGGAATAAAAAATGAAAGGCGATAAAATTGTTCTTCAATACCTCAATAAAGTACTAGGAAATCAACTGGTTGCTATTAACCAATTTTTCCTACACTCACGCATGTATAACGATTGGGGTTTAGAGGGGTTAGGCCATAAATCTTACCATTACTCTATTAAAGAGATGAAGCAAGCAGACAAAGTTATTGAACGTATTCTATTTTTAGAGGGTATTCCTAATTTACAAGATTTAGGTAAATTGTTAATTGGTGAAAACACTGAAGAAATGATTAATTGTGATCTGAAACAAAAAGAAAAGGCTACTGCTGATCTACGTGAAGCTATCACTTATTGTGAAACTAGCGGTGATTACGTTAGTCGTGATATGCTAAAACGTATTCTAAAAGAAGAAGAAGAGCATATCGACTGGCTAGAAGCACAAGTGGGCTTAATTGAAAAAATGACTATTCAAAACTATCTACAAAATGGTATTGAAAAAGAAGATTAAAAAATAACAAGGCTAACCTACCATTAGATGTGTTAGCCTTTTATTTCGCCTAACAAAATTAACCACACTAATAATAACAAAAATCGGAAATTTTTTTACCCTGCTGATTTATATCAGCTAGACAAATAATTGGGATACCTCTTTTTAGTCAATTTTCTTATAGTGACTAATAGTTATACATACATAGTTATATATACAAACAGGAGTCATTATGCTTAAAGTTAGTAAATTAATCATCGCATTAGCCGCAGCAACAGGCTTGGTTACTACACATGCTTTAGCAGAAGTTGCTAAAACTAATCCTGTAACCAGTGCGCAAACAGTCACTGTTACTGCACCTCAACTAATCAAAGGTAATTGGGATAGCTTCAATCGCGATCAACTAAATAAATTGATTGCAACTTATGGCAAAACCAGCCCTACCTATGATACTAATAACCCACCTTATGCTGTTTTTGACTGGGATAACACCTCAGTATTCTTAGATATACAAGAAGCATTATTAGTTTATCAAATTGAAAACCTATATTTTAAAATGACACCTGAGACTTTAAATAAAGTTCTTAGGATGAATGTACCTAGTGATAATTTCACCGCTGAAGATAACAACTTAGCAGGAAAACCAGTTAATATTGATCTTATAGCGCAAGATATTGTGAATAACTATACATGGATCTATAACAACTTTGACCAAATGAAAGGTAAAAAGTCGTTAGCAGACATCAAGAAAACAGATCAATACAAAGAATTCTCTAGTAAACTACGTTACCTCTACACGGCTATCGGTAATTCTTTTGATGCATCTCTTTCTTATCCTTGGGTAACTTACCTATTCACAGGTTTAACAGAACATGATGTAGCCAAATTAACATCTGCAACAGTTGATTGGCAAGCTACTCAGCCAATTGAAGATGTTACTTGGACAAGCCCTGCAATTGCAAGTAAAGCAGGCCAAGTATCTACAGTATGGCACAACGGTTTACGTTTAGTACCAGAAATGCAAGATCTTTATCACAAATTAAGAGAAGCGGGTATTGATGTATGGGTTTGTTCAGCATCATTTATTGACGTAATTAAAGAGATTTCATCTAATCCTAAGTTTGGTTATAACAACCAAGCAAGCAAAGTAATTGCCATGGAATTAGAGCGTGATGCTAACGGCGTTATTCAACCTGAATTCCGCAAAGGCTTTAATCAAACTCAAGGTCCTGGCAAGACTTTAGAAATTAAGCGTTTAATTGCACCTAAGTACAACAATAAAGGACCTATTTTAGTAGCAGGTGATAGTGAAGGCGACCAAAATATGGCGCAAGATTTTGCTGATACTAAAATTGTTATTATTGTTAACCGCTTAAGAAAACCTACCACTGATATTGGTAAGTTCTCTAAAGTAGCAGTAGACACTTATAAAAAACCTGATGCAAAATTCTTATTGCAAGGTCGTAATGAAAACACTGGTTTATTCACAGGCGACCAAAAAACCATTAAGTTAGGCGCTAAAGAAGGCCAAGCTTTACGCTAGTCAACTATACTGGCTTAACCTAACAAGTTAAGCCAGTTTCCAATCTGCACTACTCAGCTAACCACAAACTATAATAAACCTGCCCTGCTTTCTTTTCCCTATATAACTGCCAATTGGTAGGCATTAATAATTGCGACGGCATTGTCTCACTTTCTGTATAAATCCATGCTTTAGTAGCTAGCCAACCATTATCTGCTAATAATTGACAGGCCTGTTGTAGCATATCCTTTCTAAAAGGTGGATCTAAAAATACCACATCAAATTGTTCACTCGCTTGTTTTTGTAAAAACAATAATGCACTTTGATTAATCAATGTCGCGCGTTGACAATTCAATATTTCTAATTGATTTTTTAAATTATTGATAACTTGATGGTTTATATCAAGCATTGTGGCACTAGCCGCACCTCGAGAAAGCGCCTCTAATGATAAAGCGCCACTACCAGTGAAAAGATCTAATACTTGCGCCCCTTCAATATAAGCTGCTAGCCAATTAAATAGGGTTTCTCTAACCCTATCAGGCGTAGGGCGCAAACCTTCAGCCTCAAGAAAATTTACTTTACGGCTGCGCCATTCACCGCCAATAATTCGTAGCTGCCCTTGCTTCACCGCCCCTTTACTCAATGTGGCACTCCCATCACTTGCTTCTGAGTAGCTGTTGGCTCAGGTAATGATTGTTGAGGAACGGTAGGGCCTACTGTTACCACAATAAAATCATCCATCTTCAGATGTTTATTCATTGCTTGTTTAATTTGCTCTGGTGATAACGCTTCTATTTGTTTAATAAAATCCTCTAAATAATTTAAAGGTAAATTATAAAAACCAATAGCACCCAATTGAGAGACTATATTGCTATTACTTGCATTAGATAATGGGAAACTTCCTGATATTTCACGTTTTGCATCCTTTAACTCCTGCTCTGTAGGACCATTAGCTAAGTATTCACGCACAATATCTTTAATAAGCACTAAAGAACCATCAGCCATTTCTGCACGGGTTTGTAAACCAATACTAAAAGGGCCTGCTGCCTGCATAGTAGAAAATCCTGAATAAATCCCATAGGTTAAGCCACGACGCTCCCTCACCTCTTTCATCAACCGAGACGTTAAGCCACTTCCACCAAGAATCTGATTACCTACATATAAAGCAGGATAATCAGGATCATTTCGAGTGACACCTAACTGGCCTAATACTATATGGGTTTGTTGAGAAGAGAACTCAGTATGATAGTTTCCTGCTGTCGCTGATTGAGGCGCTTCCACAGCGGCTAATGCTTGCCCTTTTGGTAAAGAGGAAGAAATCTTTTCTGCCAACTCTTCAGCTTGTTGCTTAGATAAATCACCCACAATAGCAATCACTACATTTTTTGAGTTATAGGTTGCTTGGTAAAACTGCTTAAGATCGGCAATAGTCATTGCTTTAATACTTTCTGGATTACCATCACTACTGTGTGCGTAAGGATGATTACCATACAGCCTATTATAAAATTCTTTTGTAATTAACCTTCCTGGTGTTTTCTTATCAATTTCAAAACTAGTTAAAAGTTGATTCTTAATACGCTCAAAAGAACTTTCAGGAAACGTTGGTTCACTGATTACCTTCGTCAATAAATCTACAGCCACTTGGCTTTTTTTAGGATCAGTCAAACTTCGCAAGGATACAATGGCCATATCTCGATATGAACCATTACCAAAATTAGCCCCAACACCTTCAAAAGTTTTGGCAATCGCTGTTACATCCATGCCTTTAACACCTTCATTTAACATGCCATTTGTTAAAAGTGCCAATCCTGGTTTATCACCATCACGGCTACTTCCTGCTGCAAATGTTAATTGAATATCAAACATAGGTAATTCATGGGCAGCTACAAATAATACTTTACTACCTGCACTAGTCTGCCATTGCTGAATATTTAACTGACGACCAACAGGCGCTGTTTGTCCTAATTCCACTAAAGATTCCAGTTTTGGTTTAATCGCAGTATCAGCCCAACTGTAAGACACACTACCTAAAGAACCTACTAATCCTAATTGGATAGCTATCACTAGTTGTTTCCAATTAGTCATTTTTATTCTCCTCTGGTAACACGTAAGCTGTTGTTAAACGTTCACGGGTAAAATATTTTTTGGCTACATTTTGAATATCCTCTGGTGTAACAGCATTTAACTCATCTAACTCAGTATCAGCTAACTGCCAAGGTAAATCAATCGCTTCCAACATGCCTATAGTCATTGCTTGACTAGAAATAGAGTCCCGAGAATAAACTAATGAGGCAATTAATTGAGCCCTTACTCTTTCTAACTCTTCAGCAGAAGGTTTAGTTGTTTTAAGTTGATCTAACAACTGCCAAATGCCCTTTTCTACCTGTTCAATTGTTTTACCCTTCTGTAGATTAGGTAATGCACTAAACATAAACAAGCTATCACCACGCCTAACAGCCGAATAACCAACACCTGCCCCAGTTACTAACTCTTGTTTAAGCTCTAAGTCTGTTGTTAAGCGCGCACTATTACCACCATCGAGCAAGGCGGCGATTAACTCTAATGTATAAACTTCTCGTTTATTATCCGCCGTAGATAAACTAGGGACATTAAACCCCATAAGTAAAGTTGGCAGTTGTGCTTTAACATGTATAGTTAATTGACGCTCTCCTGGCGTGGCTAACTCTAAAGGCTTTTTAAGGTTGGCATCGGCACCTCTTGGAATTTTAGCAAACCATCGATTTACTTGTTTTTTAGCCTCATCTACCGTTATATCTCCCACTAATATCAATACTGCATTATTAGGTGCATACCAACGGTGATACCAAGCTCTTAAATCTTCTACAGACATGCGATCTAAATCAAACTTCCAACCAATTGGTGGGTTATGGTATCCACTGGCCAGATAAGCTAAACTTCTAAAACGTTCATAGGCTAAAGCATTAGGATTATCATCAGTCCGTAATCTTCGCTCTTCCTTAACTACTTCAAGCTCTTTCGCAAACTCATCAGCAGGAATTTTTAAAGTCGCCATACGATCAGCTTCTAGTTCAAGCGCTACAGGTAAACGGTCTTTTGCTAGTAACTGGTAATACACTGTTACATCATCCGAGGTAAAAGCATTTTCCTGTACCCCCAAATTACTTAATATCTGGGATGCTTCACCAACACCCGCCTTACTACTGCCTTTAAACATCATATGTTCTAATACATGTGATAAACCTGTAGAACCAGGCGCCTCCAAACTTGAACCAACTTTATACCATAACTGTGAAACAACCACTGGTGCACGATGGTCTTCTCTAACAATCACCTTAAGACCATTATCTAAAGTAAATTCATGGGTAGGTTGTGCAGGTGCAGCTAAAGCACTCAAAGAAAAACCTGTAATGCTTAGAAACATTACAATACGACGGACAATCATCAAGTTTACCTATTCTTAGTAGAAAATATAGTATTATTAAATACTAACATTCAATAGCAATATGTTAGGATAATACATTTATTGTTTATAATGTAGCAAAGTCAGTTATTATTTATCATCCCATGCTTTGTTACATAATTTATATATTATATTCATTATTGAGATAATAGGCGCATGTCAGATTCTAAAGATAATCAACCCACTACAGAAGAGAAAGAAAAGAAAGGGCTTTTTGGTTGGCTTCGTCGTAAACCTAAAACTGAAGAAACTGTTACAGTGGTTGAACCTTTATCGACAGAAGAAACTGAAACCGATTTAACATTATTAGAAAATGCACCTACAATTGCAGAACAACCCATCATTCCTAATGTTGAACCCACTGAAAATGTCTCAGTAGAAGCAGTTGAAGAAGCTGTTGAACCCGTAGAGCAAACTACTGAAATAGTTGAAACTTCAGAACCAGAACCAGAACCAGAACCAGAACCAGAACCAGAACCAGAACCAGAACCAGAACCAGAACCAGAACCAGAAAATAATAATGATGATCCCACTGAAAAGAAAAGCTTCTTTGCACGCCTTAAACAAGGTTTAGCAAAAACTAGTGCCTCTTTTGGCAAAGGCATTGCCAGTATTTTTTTGGGCAAAAAAGAAATTGATGATGACTTATTAGAAGAAATAGAAACCCTGTTATTAACATCTGATGTTGGTTTTGAGGCTACCAGTAATATTATTGAAAACCTAACTCAAAAAATAAAACGTAATCAATTGGCCGATAGCGGCGCACTTTACCAAGCACTAAAAGAAGAATTGGTAGCGATGCTTAAACCTGTAGAGCAGCCACTTACCATAGCAGAAAGCCATTCACCTTATGTTATTTTAGTGGTAGGGGTTAATGGCGCAGGTAAAACAACTACTATTGGAAAATTAGCTAAAAAACTACAACTACAAGGTCAAAAAGTAATGCTAGCGGCAGGTGATACTTTCCGAGCAGCGGCGGTTGAACAATTACAAGTATGGGGTGAGCGTAACAATATTCCCGTAGTGGCACAACATACAGGAGCTGACTCTGCTTCTGTTATTTTTGATGCTGTGCAATCTGCTAAATCCAAAGGTATCGATGTGCTTATTGCTGATACAGCAGGCAGACTGCATAATAAAGAAAACCTAATGGAAGAATTGAAAAAAGTAAAACGTGTTATCACTAAAATTGATGGCACAGCACCGCATGAAACATTATTAGTGTTAGATGCAGGTACTGGACAAAATGCGCTAAGTCAGGCAAAACTCTTTAACCAAGCAGTAGAATTATCTGGTATTGCATTAACTAAATTGGATGGTACAGCAAAAGGTGGTGTCATTTTCGCCTTGGCCAATCAAATGCAATTGCCGATTCGCTATATTGGTGTTGGTGAAGGCATTGATGATTTGCGTCCCTTTGAGGCAGAGCCCTTTGTACAGGCAATCTTTAAGGATTAATTATGATACGTTTTGACCATGTTGCAAAACGCTACCCCAACGGGCATATTGGCTTACATGAGCTTAGCTTTCATGTTCGGCGAGGCGAGTTTCTATTCGTTACTGGCCATTCAGGGGCAGGTAAAAGTACTTTATTACGACTATTACTTGCTATGGAGCGTCCTAGCTCAGGTAAGATAATGCTTGCAGGTCAAGACTTATCACGTATTTCAAATGCACATATTCCTTTTTTAAGAAGACAAATAGGCGTTGTTTTTCAGAACCACCAACTGTTATTTGATCGTGATGTTTTTGCTAATGTAGCTTTACCTTTACAGATTCTTGGCCTTGGTAAAGAAGAAATTTATAAACGCGTTATAACTGCTCTTGATCGTGTGGGCTTAAAAGAGAAAGCTGAACAACTCCCCTCTAATATCTCCACTGGTCAACAGCAACGGGTAGGCATTGCCAGAGCAATTGTGCACCAGCCTGCCTTATTACTTGCTGATGAACCAACAGGTAACCTAGATCCACGCTTAGCTTCAGAAATCATGGGGATTTTTGAAGATATTAATAGTTTGGGAACAACGGTTATTATTGCAAGCCATGATTTAGCACTTATTGCAAGAATGCGCCACCGTCTACTCACCTTACAACGCGGTCGCTTAATTGGCGATGGAGAGGCTGCCTAATGTCTGATGTAAGACCTACTAATCAACCACAAAAGCCCAAAAAACTTGAAGGTGAACCTAGTTTTGGGGAACTTTTTCATGCTTGGTTAGAAAATCATAAAGCCAGCTTAGTGGATAGTTTTTTAAGGCTTGTTAAACATCCTTTTGCTAGCTTCTTTACCTGTCTTGTTATTGCAGTAACATTAAGTTTACCTATGGGATTATCCATTATCCTAAAAAATATCAATGAGTTAGCAGGATCTTGGCAACAGGCTGCACAAATATCCCTATTCTTACATTTAGATGTTGATGACGAAAAAGCGAGCCAGTTACAAAATGAACTTAATCAAAATCCTGATATAGAAAACACACAACTTATCACTAAAAAACAAGCATTGGCTGAATTTCAGGAGCAAACAGGTTTAGGTGAAGCGTTACAAGCATTACCTAGCAACCCGCTACCCTCGGTAATTGTGGTTACGCCTAAAGAATTGGTTCAGAATACAATCACTGAACTACAACATAATCTACAACAGTTACCAGAAGTAGACCGTGCTGAGCTGGATATGCAGTGGCTAGAACGGCTTATGTCTATTCTAAAACTAGGTGAACGATTTGTTTTTGGTATCTCTGTACTACTAATTGCAGCATTATTACTTGTTATTGGTAATACTATTCGTCTTGCTATTGAGAATAGACGTGCTGAAATAGAAGTTATTAAATTAGTAGGTGGTACAGATGGCTATGTGCGTCGACCCTTTATCTATATGGGGGCACTTTATGGTTTAGGTGCTGGACTATTTGCATGGGCTTTATTAGCATTTGGACTTAACTGGATTAATACTTATGTAGTACAATTAGCGGGTTTATATGCAAGTGACTTTAAATTATCAAATGTTTCATTGGAAGATGCTTTGTCACTTATTATAGGAGCTATATTATTAGGTTGGATTGGGGCTTGGTTAGCCGTTGCTAGACATCTTCGTGAACTTGCGCCACGCTAATTACAAAGCCATGGTATAACTAGCTTAAATTAGCATATAGAAACAATTTTAAAAACTAAAAGACTAGCGGAACTAATAGATATTCTTTATAGTCTAAAAGAGTATAATTCTCAATAAGAAGTTATTTATTGAGTTTTCATTTTTTGGGAGAATCGAATGTCAAAAAACTTAATACCTGTTCAAACATTAACACCAGGAGCTAATCTGGAAGCCTATGTGCATTCAGTAAATAGTCTACCTGTGTTAACAGCTGAGCAGGAACATGAATTGGCAGATCGGCTCTATTATGAACAAGATTTAGATGCCGCGCGCCAACTAGTGCTTGCACACTTACGCTTTGTTGTTCATATTGCCCGTAGTTACTCTGGTTATGGTCTTCCACAAGCTGACTTAATCCAAGAGGGTAATGTTGGTTTAATGAAAGCAGTTAAGCGCTTTAATCCTGAAATGGGGGTTCGCCTTATTTCTTTTGCTGTGCATTGGATCAAAGCTGAAATACATGAATTTATTTTAAAGAATTGGCGTATCGTTAAAATTGCTACTACCAAAGCACAACGTAAACTATTCTTTAATTTACGTAGTAAAAAGAAACGCTTAAATTGGTTAAATAACGAAGAAGTAGCTAATGTTGCTAACGATTTAGGTGTAGATGCGAAAGATATTCGCGAAATGGAAAGTCGTCTTACTGGTTCTGATATGGCATTTGACCCTGCGACTGATGAAGATGACGAAACAGCGATGTATGCACCTGCTGCATATTTAGAAGATAACCGCTACAACCCTGCTACTCAATTAGAAGACGCAGATTGGAGTGATAGTTCTTCCAATAATCTACATGAAGCATTAGAGAAATTAGACGAGCGCAGTAAAGATATTTTACAACAACGTTGGTTATCTGATGATAAAGCTACTTTGCACGATTTAGCAGCAAAATATAACGTATCAGCAGAACGTATTCGCCAGCTAGAAAAAAATGCAATGGATAAATTAAAGCGCCATATTATTGCTGCTTAACATTGTAAAATACAGATAAAGCGTACTAAATATAAAATTTAGTACGCTTTTTTATTGCCTGTCATTATATAATAGCCTCTCATTACTTTACTCAATAATGGACTAACAACGTGTTTGAATCCACCGTATTGTTGGCTTACTTAGCCGCTTGTTTATTAGTTGTTATTGTACCTGGCCCAGATAATATCTTAGCTATTAGCAGAGGCTTAAGCCAAGGCAATAAAGCTGCGATTCTTTCTTCCATTGGTGCTGGCTTAGGTATCTTAATTCATACCTTAATGGCCACCTTAGGCTTATCGGTTATTATTCAAACTTCAGAGCTAGCATTTTGGATTATTAAAATCATCGGCGCGTGCTATTTAATCTATTTAGGTTATAAAGCAATTTCCTCAAGAAACCTTATTAGTTTTCTGCCTACTACACAGCTACCTTTAAAAAAAGTATTTATTATTGGCACGCTATCTAATGTACTTAATCCAAAACCAGGCTTATTTATATTAGCCTTTGTTCCTCAATTCGTGGATGCATCAAAAGGCTCTATAAGTTTACAAATGCTAATTTATGGTGTTATTTTTGCCGTTATGACAGCCATTATATTTGCTATTTTAGGCTGTTTTGCGTCACAGCTTGCCTGTTGGCTTAAGCAACATAATAAAGTAATTAAAGGATTAAATATAAGTGCAGGATTTACCTTAATTATTGCTGGTTTATCAATACTAATGCTTAAGCCTAAAAATACTTGATAATCACTCAATTTTTTGACACTGATAGTTGGCTAAGCGAAATATTTTAAAATTAATACTTGCCCTAAAATAGCTTATAGCGTATAGTTTGCGCCTGCAATTTGACACTTGCTTTGTTTGATATGTGCGCTCGTAGCTCAGCTGGATAGAGTACTCGGCTACGAACCGAGCGGTCAGAGGTTCGAATCCTCTCGAGCGCGCCAATTAACACAAATCATCTGTTTATTTGCACATTGCGCGCTCGTAGCTCAGCTGGATAGAGTACTCGGCTACGAACCGAGCGGTCAGAGGTTCGAATCCTCTCGAGCGCGCCAGAATACTAAAAACCTGCATTAGCAGGTTTTTTTTTAAAGTGTTTTTATAATTTAAGAAACTTTAATTATCTTTCTACTAAATTTGTGGAGAATAACTGCCAATAGGCTTAGCCTAAAGCATTTTCATACTATGGACATACACTGTTGCTATAATAGTCGCCTAGCGATTAAATAATTCCCACGATGAGCCTTCAAACCATCGGGGAATGGAGGCTGTAATGATTGAAACTGAAATTAAACCGCAAGAATCTCTACAAGATCGCTTTGATCAAATTCAAACCCTGCTTCGGCAATATAATAAAGAAAAACAACACGCTGAAGAAAATGATTTACCCTTAACAGCAAGTTATACAGAGCTGCAACAAAAACTAGATGAATTACACTGGGCAGATATAGCAGACCTGTTAGAGTCATTACCATTAGATGACCGTTTATTAGTATGGCAACTGGTTAAGTCAGATCGCGATGGTGATATCCTTTTAGAAGTATCTGATGCTGTCCGTGAAACCTTATTAGCAGACATGGATGATCATGAGATCATCGCAGCAGCTAAGGACATGGATGCAGATGAGTTAGCAGACCTTGCCCCTGAACTATCTAATGACGTTTTACAAGAATTAATGAGTTCATTAGATACACAACAACGTGAACGCTTACAATCAGCTCTCTCTTATGAAGAAGATCAGGTTGGTGGATTAATGGACTTTGAAATTCTTAGTATTCGCGATGATGTAAGCCTAGAAACGGTATTACGTTATTTACGCCGCTTTAAAGAATTTCCAAGCCATACTGATAAGATCTTTGTGGTTAACTCAGAGGCCATATTAAAAGGTGTCTTACCTATTAAACAACTACTTCTCAATGATCCAGATTTACTCGTTGCTGAAGTAATGGCTGATGACCCTGTTATCTTTCATCCTGATGAGGATGCTTATGGAGCCGCTCAAGCCTTTGAAAGATATGATCTTATTTCTGCACCTGTGGTAGATAACAACGGCAAACTAGTAGGTCGTTTAACCATTGACGAAATGGTTCACTTGATTCGTGAAGAAACCGAAACCGAAATGTTAAATATGGCAGGTTTACGGGAAGAAGAAGATATTTTCGCCTCAGTTTGGCGTTCCGTACGTAACCGTTGGGCATGGCTAGCCGTTAATCTAGTGACCGCATTTATTGCTTCACGTGTTATTGGTTTATTTGATGGTACCATTGAAAAATTAGTAGCCTTAGCAGCCTTAATGCCTATTGTTGCAGGGATTGGCGGCAATTCTGGCAATCAGACTATTACCATGATTGTAAGAGCAATGGCGTTAGATCAAATTACTACTGCCAATACTTTTAGACTACTAGGTAAAGAGATAGGTGTTTCCTTTATTAATGGTATTATTTGGGGTAGTGTTATTGGTATTGTTGCCTATTATCTTTATGGCAGTTGGTCATTAGGGCTGGTAATGATGTCAGCCATGACCCTTAATCTATTGCTAGCCGCCTGCATGGGTGTGCTTATCCCTATGACAATGGTTAAATGTGGCAGAGACCCTGCACTGGGTTCTAGTGTTTTAATAACAGCAATGACAGATAGTGGTGGTTTCTTTATCTTCTTAGGGTTAGCTTATCTATTTATTAGCTTTGGTATTATGCCTGTTACAGGTTAATTTTTAACCTGTAACAGCAAGGGTATATTTAAAAATAATAACTTTACCCTTTACTATAAGCCATATATAAAAGAAACTTAACTCTATTATAAAACATACAAAGTTTCGCCATAATGATTCAAAAAACACCCAAACTATCACATATTCCTATCCTTGATCTTTTTAATGTATACGATCAAAGGTATTTAGGGGCTGACTTTCATTATGAATCACACCGCAGTTTCTCTCAGTTTTTTAGTCGTAATGTAGCTATTCATCGTCATGATCGAGTTTTTCAAATTCATTACTTACTTAATGGCAAGGTACATGTTCAACTCGATGATTTGTTCTATCGTTTAGAAGGGCCTATGATCTTTTTTACACCACCAGGCATTCCCCATGCTTTTACCAGTGATAAAGATACCGAAGGTCATGTAATTACAGTAAAACAACAATATGCTTGGCAACTATTTAATAACCGTTTTGATTACAACAACCTAAGCTTTAATCTAAGAAGACCTTTGTGCATTGATTTAGCCAATCCACACATAGATTTGGTGGAAGATGCTAAGCAATTAAATATACTATTTGAAATCGCGGCCAATGAGTTTAAAAATAATAAACCCAATTATCAGCTCACAATGCCCGCCCTTATCCAACTGATATTTATTACGCTGTTTCGTTTTACTGATAGCAATTATCCTAACTATACTGTTCAACGGCAAGACTTACAGCTATTTTATCGGTTTAATGAGCTATTAGAAAAACACTATAAAGAACATTGGCAACTTATCCAATATGCTACTCAATTAGGAATGACTACTGCTAGACTGCACTTGATCTGTCAGCGTATGGCAGGTATTAGCCCTAAACAACTAATCATAGAACGACTACTGCAAGAAGCAAAACGTTTATTAATTCACAGCCAACTTACTGCCAATGAAATTTGTTTTACATTAGGCTTTAAAGATCCTTCTTATTTTTCTAGATTTTTTAACAAATATACAGGACTTACCACTAAAGATTACCGTCTATCCCATCATTATCAAACTATTAACTAAATCTTTTGCCCATCATCAGCCTTAAGAAAAGTACCATTTTTAAGGTATAAAACTACCTTTACTCCCGTTCATAGACTCATCATGATAATACCTTAAATAAAAACAATAATGTGTACTGGAGAAAATAATTATGAAGTTAGACGGTAACAAGCGTCCTTTAAATGGTGAAGAATATTTAGCAAGTTTACGTGATGGTCGTGAAGTGTATATTTATGGCCAACGAGTGGATGATATTACTAGTCACCCTGCTTTTCGCAATTCAGCCGCTGTAGTAGCACAAATGTATGATGCCCTACACGATCCCAAATCAAAAGATGAACTATGCTGGGAAACCGATACAGGGAATGGCGGTTATACCCATAAATTCTTTAGAATAGCTAAAACAGCAGATGATTTACGCCAACAACGTGACGCTATTGCTGGTTGGGCGAGAATGTCCTATGGCTGGATGGGACGTACTGCTGATTATAAAGCAGCCTTTGGCTGTGTATTAGGTGCCAATCCAGAGTTTTATGGCAAATTTGCAGATAATGCTCGCCTTTGGTACAAACGTCTTCAAGAAAATTGTTTGTATTTTAATCATGCTATTGTAAATCCTCCTATTGATCGTAATAAAAGTATCGATCAAGTAGGCGATGTGTTTATGCGCGTCGTGGAAGAACGTGAGGATGGTATCGTAGTTAAAGGTGCTAAAGTGGTTGCTACTAACTCTGCCTTAACTCACTATAATTTTATTGGCTTTGGCTCTGCCTCAATTGTGGGCGATAATCCTGATTTTGCGTTAATGTTCCTTGCTCCAATGAATGCTAAAGGGGTAAAACTGATTTGTCGTACCTCTTATGAATATATTGCAGGGGCTATTGGCTCACCCTTCGACTACCCCTTATCAAGTCGTTTTGATGAGAATGATGCCATTCTTATTTTAGATAATGTATTTATCCCTTGGGAAGATGTATTGGCTTATAAAGACTATGACCGTTGCCGTCGTTTTGCAACTGATGGTGGTTTTGCTAGGCTATACCCTATGCAAGGCTTAACTCGTCTAGCTGTTAAACTAGACTTTTTAAGTGGTTTATTAGTAAAAGCATTAGAGTGCACAGGGGCTATCGAATTTCGTGGCGTCTCCGCACAAGTGGGTGAAGTAATCGCATGGCGTAATTTATTTTGGTCATTAACTGATGCTGCATACGGTGCTCCCGAGTTACAAAGTAATTGGAGTACACCTGCCTTGTTACCAAGTAATCAAGCATTACAAGTGTATAGAAATATGGCGCCATTAGCTTATCCAATCATTAAAAAAATCATCCACCAAACCGTAGCGAGCGGCATGATTTATTTACCTTCTGGTGTAAAAGATTTTGAAAACCCTGACTTAGATAAATATTTAAGTGTTTATTGCCGTGGCTCTGAAGGAATGGGACATAGAGAACGGATTAAAACGCTTAAATTGCTGTGGGATGCGGTTGATAGTGAATTTGGTGGTAGACATGAGGTCTACGAAGTAAATTATGCGGGCAACCAAGATGATGTGCGTCTACAAACCCTCGGCTATGCAAGAAGTAATGGCAATTTAGCCGCAATGAAAGGATTAGTTGAAAAATGTATGTCTGAGTATGATGAAAAAGGTTGGACAGTCCCTTATTTAACCAATCCAGATGATATTAACGCATTACCCAAATAACCCTTACCTCTAACCATTCACTGGTCTATTTAGTAGACAGTGAATGGCTTTTTCTGTTTTTCTTATCTCACTTTTCCTAGCGTTAAAAATTAATCACAAAATTACTAACCCCTATTTAACAATTTTGTTTATCATTATCACCTTTGTTATTGAATAGCATTCGTTTGTCGAACGGAGCAACTAATGGTTATTAAAACTTACAACACCTACTGCAAAGCCACTCCCTCTTGGAATTTACAAAAAATAGTCAGTGAGTTACGAGAAGTACGCAATGAATGGCGCACAAATCATGGTAGGACACGTAACGCAGGAAGAGAACTTCCTTCGCGTACCATCATGAGTGAGATTATTGACACTATCACGCGTGCTCTATTCCCTATGCGTTTAGGCCCATCTGATTTAAGAGAGGAAAGTGAAGACTTTTATGTAGGCCATTCTTTGGACGCTGCTTTGAGCGCTCTACAAAATCAAGCCTATCTTGAGCTTTGCTACAATGCAAAATATCAAGGCACAGCTATTGATGATGTCCATGCTCAAGCCACCTCTATTGTTCAAGAATTTGCTTTTGCACTACCCAATATTCGTAAGTTATTAGATACAGATGTTATTGCGGCCTATAATGGTGATCCAGCCGCTCGTAGTGTTGATGAAGTATTATTGTGCTACCCAGGCGTATTAGCTATTATTTATCACCGCCTTGCGCATTATCTCTATACCGTTGGTTTAACCTTATTAGCGAGAATTACCGCAGAATTAGCACACTCTGCCACTGGAATAGATATCCATCCTGGCGCGACTATTGGTGAAAGCTTCTTTATTGACCATGGTACAGGAGTGGTAATTGGAGAAACCTGTGTTATTGGTAATCATGTACGTATTTATCAAGCTGTTACCTTAGGCGCTAAACGCTTTACAGCTGATGAATCGGGGCACTTACAAAAAGGCTATCCCCGTCACCCTATTGTAGAAGATGATGTGGTTATTTATGCAGGCGCCACTATTTTAGGTAGAGTTACTATTGGTAAAGGTTCTACAGTAGGTGGTAATGTTTGGTTAACTAAGAGTATTCCTGCTAATAGCAGTATTACTCAGGCCAGTACATTAAATGAAACCTGTTGTTAATAGTTAGGCATAAAAAAAGCGCTCATTTGAGCGCTTTTTTAATTTAGGTGGCTCCCCTATCAGCCACACCCCGGCACATGAGTTCACTACTATGGCTGCTTCCTTCCGGATCTGACCAGGTTGATAGTTAATCATTGCGAGGGGACCGATAGGGTCGCCATTAATCGATAATAAGAAACTGTGTGGTGCATTCTACTGATTTATTGAGAAGTTACAAGTCAAATTTACAGTTTTTTATAATTAATATGACATGATTGACATAAATTTACAGACCATCCGATGATGGTCTGTCATACTAGTTAAAGGATATAACGAGATAAATCTTCATCCTTAGCTAATTCACCTAAATGCTCATTCACATAAGCTGCATCAAGTATTATTGGTTTGTCATCTTTAGTAGCTAAATCGGTTGCACTAAAAGACACTTCTTCCAATAGTCTTTCTAACAAAGTGTGTAATCGACGAGCGCCTATATTTTCCGTCTTCTCATTCACTTGCCAAGCAATTTCAGCGATACGCTTGATGCCATCTTCTTTAAACTCAATATTTAAACCCTCTGTTTTTAAGAGTTCAATATATTGTTTTGTTAATGAGGCATGTGGCTCCGTTAAAATACGCTCAAAATCATTAGGGGTTAATGCTTTTAACTCTACCCGTATAGGTAAACGACCTTGTAATTCAGGCACCAAATCACTAGGTTTAGCTAAATGGAAAGCACCAGAGGCAATAAACAGAATATGGTCTGTTTTTAACATACCTAATTTGGTATTAACGGTACAACCCTCAATTAACGGTAGTAAGTCACGCTGCACACCTTCACGAGAGACATCAGCACCGCCAACATTACCACGTTTTGCTACTTTATCAATTTCATCAATAAAAACAATGCCATTTTGCTCTACAGCTTCTAACGCTTTAGCTTTTAACTCTTCTTCATTAATCATGCTCGCTGCTTCTTCATCACGCAGAATTTTACGAGCATCTTTAATTTTCAATTTCTGTGTTTGGCGCTTACCTTTATTCATACCAGAAAACAAGTTTTGTAACTGGCTGGTCATTTCCTCCATACCAGGTGGTGACATAATTTCAACACCAACGGGTACAGTAGCCACCTCTATCTCAATTTCCTTATCATCTAACTGACCCTCACGTAAGCGTTTACGGAATAGTTGACGGGTATTAGAATCACTTGCAGCCGTAGCCTCTTGTTCAAAACCACTATTTGCAGAACGAGCAGGTGTTAATAAAGCATCTAAAATACGCTCTTCTGCTGCATCTTCTGCCCTATGGTTAACGCGTTGTATTTCCTGCTCACGCAGCATTTTTATAGCCGCATCAGCTAGATCGCGAATAATTGACTCAACATCTCGCCCAACATATCCCACTTCCGTAAACTTAGTAGCCTCTACTTTTACAAAAGGTGCATTAGCTAAACGTGCTAAACGGCGAGCAATCTCGGTTTTACCTACCCCAGTAGGACCAATCATTAAAATATTCTTAGGGGTTACCTCTGCTCTTAACTCAGCTGGTAACTGCATACGACGCCAACGATTACGTAATGCGATGGCTACAGCTCGCTTAGCTTCATCTTGACCGATAATAAAACGATCTAGTTCATGAACGATTTCACGGGGTGTCATGGACATTTTCTAACTCCATATCCTTATTAATAGTTTTACTATTAATTTGTTTTAATTACAGTCAAGTTCTTCAATAGCTAAATTTTGATTTGTATAAATACAAATACTGCCTGCAATATTTAATGCAGTTTCAGCGATTTCTCTTGCTGACATATCAGTGTGCATCAGTAATGCTTTAGCCGCTGCTTGTGCATAAGGGCCACCTGAGCCCATAGCAATTAACCCATCTTCAGGGTCTAACACATCACCATTGCCCGTTAATATAAGAGAAGCATCTTTATTAGCCACGGCCAACATAGCTTCTAATCGACTTAAGGAACGATCTGTACGCCAATCTTTAGTTAACTCCACGGCAGCTCGCACTAAGTGCCCTTGATGTTTTTCAAGCTGTGCTTCAAAACGTTCAAATAAGGTAAAAGCATCTGCAGTAGCACCTGCAAAACCTGCAATCACTTGTCCATGATATAAACGGCGTACTTTCTTTGCGTTACCTTTCATTATGGTATTGCCTAAAGAAACCTGACCATCGCCGCCCATAACCACTTTGCCATTACGGCGAATAGAAACGATAGTGGTCAAAGGAAAACCCTCCAATCTGATGAATAAATCATTATTTCATCTATATGGGGATAAATTAGTAAGGCTTCAAGTTTAGTCTGCAACAATAAGTTATTTTAATTATTAGATGATCACTATAGGCTTATTACGTAATAATAAAATTTTAGAGTAAATAAAAAGGCATACCTAACATATTAGGTATGCCTGACAAAGAAAAGCATAACAGAGTAAAAAATAAAAAAAACCTTCTTAAAAGAAGAAGGTTTTAAATATGGTAGCAACGAGTGGACTTGAACCACCGACCCCAGCATTATGAATGCCGTGCTCTAACCAACTGAGCTACGTTGCCATGAAAGAGGGCGTTATTATTCTCATCTGGAAGGATTATGTCAAGTACCTAATTAATAAAATTTCAGTAAACTGACAATATTAATGATTAATCTTTCTTTTTAATTTTACTATAAAAAAACCTCCTAAAAAGGAGGCTTTAAATACTATGCAAATGTAGGTAATGCAATTAGCTAATAAGTTGAACTTGGTCAGCTTGCATTCCTTTTTGACCCTCAGTAGCAATAAAGCTAACTTTCTGCCCTTCTTTTAACGATTTAAAACCTGTGCCTTCAATAGCACGGTAATGAACGAATAAATCTGGACCAGTGTCTTGAGAAATAAAGCCAAAGCCTTTTTCATTATTAAACCACTTGACAGTACCGTTTTGACGGTTAGACATGCCTAAACTCCTTGAAACTATACAAACTTACGCCACATTAACAATTAATGCGCACTTCTATAACTGAGTGCAAGGAGTTATAAAAGTCATTCAAACGGATGGTAAGAACTGCCACTAGGCGACCTCCAAGCTCCATACAAACTCAGTATTATTACTCTACCCTAACTCAATAAAAAAAGCTAAAGATAATATTATTTTAATATTATCTATTAGTCTAATAAACTATGATAAGTAACCTAACTATATAATAGTTAAAAATTAATTGAGAAAATAAAAGGAAACAATTTATGACACGACTATTACTTTTACTCATGATTACTATGAGTAGTTGTTCCTCTATACAAAAAAATCAAGTCTCACTGACTTCATTAAAACTGCAAACTAGCTATCAAGTGGAATGGATTGGTGAACGACCACTCATGGATTACAGTTATCTTAATATTATTCTCGATCAAGATAATAAAGCTTATGGTTTAGCAGGTTGCAATTATTGGTCTACCAACTACCAGTTACATGGCAACAAACTAACCTTTGATAGCCCGATTAATGTCACTAAAAAAGTGTGCACACCTGCATTAATGGAGCAAGAGCAACGTTTTCTTGATACTTTAAAAACTATCAAATCGTGGAATTTTTCAGATATCCAACAACTACAACTGTGGCCTGAAAATGGACAACCCATAAAATTATGGGCAGAAGAAAAGAAATAACAGAAGCGATCATAATTATGATCGCTTAATATAAAATGAATATGCTTTTTCAGTTAATTTAATATACTTTTCCATTAACTGTTCTTTTGTTTCCTGATTATTAGGATCAAGTGGTATACAATCGACTGGACACACTTGCTGACACTGTGGTTCATCGTAATGGCCAACACATTCTGTACAACGGTTAGGATCTATTACATAAATCTCTTCACCCTGAGAAATCGCTTCATTAGGGCATTCAGGTTCACACACATCACAATTGATACAGTCATCAGTAATGATTAATGACATAACAACTCCAATCAACACTTAGTTGATAACTTACTTCAAGACTAATTTATTTTAACATAAACTACTGAGAAAACTTTACTTTTAGAGCCTTCTCAACTTCTGGTGGCACAAACTTACTGATATCGCCACCAAGAGACGAAATCTCTCTAATAAACGTAGAAGAAATATAAGAATACTTTTCAGATGGCGTTAAAAATAGACTTTCCAACGTAGGAACCAAGGCTCTATTCATATTAGCTAACTGAAATTCATATTCAAAATCAGAAATCGCCCGTAAGCCTCTGATTAAAGTACTAATTCCTTGCTCACACATAAAGTGTGCTAATAAGCAAGAAAATCCCCTCACCTCTACATTAGTAAGGTGTTTAGTTACCTCTTTAGCAAGAGATACACGCTCATCTAAAGAAAATAATGGCTTCTTTTTTGGACTTTCAGCAACAGCAATAACAACGTGATCAAACATCCTTGCCGCACGTTCAACAATATCCACATGTCCACATGTAATAGGATCAAAGGTTCCTGGATAAACTACTTTATGTTTGGGCATGGAAAGTTTCCCATAACTATCGACTAAAGCGCGCATAGTAGCCCAGATCAAGTTTTAAGCCAAGTATTTTCATCTAAGCATTAAGACTAACCAAAGCGAAATGCCGAAAAAGATAACTCCCTTACCTTACCAGAATAAATGCAATGGCCTTTATCACTGTCACCTGCTCCAGCAACCACCATTAACGGTAACAAATGCTCTTCTCTTGGGTGAGCTATACGCGCATAAGGAGCCTCTTGCCAACGACATAACAGCCTATTGCGCTGCTCTATATCATCTTCCTCAAGGGTAGTTATTAACCACTCATTAAACGCTTGCGAGGCAGTAGCAGCTAATTCTCCACCCCAAACAGTTAGATTATGGTAACTCATACCACTACCTACAATTAATACGTCTTCTTTACGTAAAGGCGCTAACGCCTTACCTAAATTAATATGAGTCTGTGGATCTAAACCTTTTTTTAATGATAATTGCACCATAGGAATATCTGCATCAGGGTAAATCACTTTAAAAGGAATAAATACACCATGATCCAATCCCCGCTGATTATCAGTGTTTATACAAATACCTGCACTTGATAATAACCGCATAATATCGGTTATCAGATGGTTATCTCCTTTAACAGGGTAAGTTAATTGGTAAGTATAAGCAGGAAAGCCATAATAATCATAATATAAAGTATGATTAATCACCTTATTAATTGTAAATTCAGGTTCTTCCCAATGCCCTGAAATAACTAATATAGCCCTTGGCTTTGCTGGTAGTGTATTAGCTAACTCCGCTAAAAAATCTTGCATTCCCTGCCAAATATTACCTCCTACTGACCAATCCATAAAAAAACAAGGACCACCTCCATGAGGAATAAATAATGCAGGTTGTATATTATTTGTCATTAGTCACTATTCGTCTAAAATTAATTACTATGTTTATATAGATTAATATTTACTCTCCAAGTTCTTTTTTTAGAAAGATTTATAAAATCATCTATTAGAATGCTATAACAATTGCAATTACTCTATAAATCTCATACAGATGATTTTAAAAATAATAACTAAATGAATAAATTATTCCTTTGAAACAAAATAATTTTAACTTTTTTAAAAATAGCACTTGCATATTTTCTCTGTTACCCGTAGAATGCGCGACACTTTCGGAGACGAAGGGTGGTTAGCTCAGCTGGGAGAGCATCTGCCTTACAAGCAGAGGGTCAGCGGTTCGATCCCGTTACCACCCACCAATTACAACGCAGCGGTAGTTCAGTTGGTTAGAATGCCTGCCTGTCACGCAGGAGGTCGCGGGTTCGAGTCCCGTCCGTTGCGCCACAAAATAAGCCTAGTTAATTGATTTAACTAGGCTTTTTTGTTTTTATAGCTTTCCTTAACCCCTATTTTAACCCCCATTATATTTTTTAACCTATCCTATTAAGTTAAATTTCAATTTTTAATTACGCGGGTAAAGAAAAAAGCCTATAGGGGCGGTCAATATAAAAAAGGGGATAACTTTTAATTATCCCTTTTGACTAAATAGCTTATTTATAAAGCAAAATTACTATTAATTCGGCTTGCACCCTCTTGTTGTTTTAAGTGGGGGTATTGTTGCCCTACTATATTAGCAACGTGATCTAGTTCATTAGGATAACAAAAGATAAATAAAGCCCATTTTTTACGCTTGGCGGTTAAATCCTCTGTCTGTTCTGCGTCTAAACATACTATAGAGCGTTCTCGGTCTATAATTAATCGTTTAGGCTCAAAATCGCGCCATTGCCAAGTATAATGCTTGTAAGCTGTTTCACGTTTGGCAAAACTATCTGAGTAAAATGTACCACCTGCCATTAAACCTACACCAATAGCCCCGCCTAAGCTAATTAAAATGGTTTCTGGCTTAATCAAAAAAGCGATAAACAATAAAACAGCTACCACGATAAAAAATATAGATAAGCCTTGTTTAATCTTATGGTAATAATCTTTCCAACATACTACCTCGATATGCTTTTCAGTTAAGCGATAACTATAGAGTTTACCGCCTAAAATACCTTGATAAATTAAAGCTAATAGAGGAAAGTAGAAACAACTAATTACACCTAATGGAATTAAAAATGTAGATGAAATATTACTTGCGGCTTTTAAACCTATTAGAAACATGATACTAGCCCATAGAGTTAAAGCACCTATAGCTAAATAAAACATTTTATAAATAAAAGCCTTATCATGGGGTAAGGCTCTTATTGTCCATGCTTTTAATAAAGGCTCTTGTAATGTTTTCCACTCAATAGCCTTTACCGTTTGCTGATTATACTTAGATAACTTAATAGTCATTATCATTCTCTATGTTTGCGCCAATGGGTAAACCAACCACTATATTATAGCGTTTAATCGCATGGTTAAATTTACCGCTTTTTAAATAGCTTTTATTTTCCTTACTGTCCTTTAAAAACTCAAGGCTAGTGATAGGGGTTTCTGGTTGCTCATGGCTTACTATATCCTTTTGGTTAAATAGTTCTATCTGATAAAGAAAAGAGTAATTTAATGATTGTTCATTAGTGGCTACGCTATCAAGGTTAGCTTTTTGTGATAGATCAAAGGGGTAACTAATTTGTAAATCAAGATAACTATTATTATATAGCCCATCATAAGGAAGCCATACATTATAGATAAAACGGTTATCAAAGCCCGTATAGCTATAATCAGGTTGTATAGTATCTACCCCTATAACAGGATTAGTAGGCAGTAAATTATCCATACTAATACTAGGATTAGACCAAAAGCCATTATTGGCTATACGTTGGGTTAAATCTTGACTATAGGCTTGGGTATCTAATAGGCGGCTATGGGTCATTAGGGTTGTTATCTCTATCGGGCAATAGTCCAGTTCTACAGGAAAAGAGAATTGCAACCAATAGCCCGTTGTTTGATAAACACAATTATCAAAGTTAGTTAATAACTTGCGGGTTTGTTTAATTTTTACCTCTGGATAAAGTAATATTTTATATAAGGCGGTTAGCTCGTCTAGTTGGTTTTGTTGTTCATCCTCTGTTATCCATTTTTGAGCAGTACCAAACACACAATTATCAATCCAAAGGGCTAGCCCCTCACGGTGGAATAACTCTATCCATAGGGTAGCCAGTAAATACACCACGCCCGCCACTAATAAAGCAGTCGTTACAAAAGCTCCCATAGCAAAAGCAATTCCCCATATAGACGAGCCAAGCCACATGCTTATACTTATTATTCCACCTGTAACCATAGCAGATAGCGAGGTAACTTTAGCTATTTGTCCTACTAACTCCAATCCATTACTAGAATAGAATAAATCATCTTGCATAGCCCCTATTTCAAAAGCCGCGCCAACTGCCATTAAACCATTTACAAAAGCGACCCTTTTAATCACCATTTCTATAATAGCCGCGCTACTGCCTACTTTACCGCCTACTTTTACTAAATTTTGTCTATATTGATAAAGGTCTTTAGTAGCTATAGTGGCTAATAGTTTAGTAGGGGTTAATAAGAGTTCTTTATGGTGTTTTAACATGCTAGCGGTATAGCGTAACTCTATTTGTGAAAACTCCGCCCATATAGGGGCTAGCCATAGCGCGCCAACTGCATTAGCAGTATAAAACATATTGCTAGTAATGGTGGCGTTGTCTTTATGCTCTTTAATGGCGTTAATAGTATTGGCTAAATTCCATAGTACCATAGCCATAGGTAGGCTTTTACCTTGCCATTGTTTAATATGTTGTTGGCTTCTTTCAATACCTTTAATTCGTGACTCTATTTTTAATAATCCTTGTTGCATGGCTTCTTGTTGTCCGCTTTGTAAAAATAGATAATCTTCACGCCCCATAGTAATAGGGAGACTATTTTCATCGGCTATAATGGCTATAGGTTGTCTGTGGTTGGTCATATAAATTTTGCGTTTTAGTTCTTTTCTGCGTTGGCTATTGGCTTTTATTATGGCTCTGTCGTGTTTATAGTCTACTTTTGGATAAGCAAGCCTTTGTTTTTTACGTTCCCCTGCTTTTTGGCTTAGGTCTCTATTTTGTTTAGCTAGTTTTTTATCTTCAGTAATCAGGCTGTTTAATTGGTCTTTCCAGTTAATAAAATCCTTATTAAATCTAAAGTTAGAGACTATTCTATAGTTATCTGAGCTAGTTAAGGTGGTGAAACTGGCATAAGCGGTGATTGCTTCAGGCGGTAAAGCCGCTAAACTAGCAAGGCTTTTTAATTGCATGGTTTTGTATAGGTCGCCTAATGGGGTTTTAATAAGTTCACAATAGGCTTGATAAGCGCGTTTTGCGGGCTTGGATAAGCTGTTATAGTATTTAGACGCTTTAAGCTGTGGATTAGTTAAAGCCCCTAGATAATCAGTTAAACGACTTGCCCCAAGATTAGCATAATCAAGGGCGGTTTTGTCTTGGTTGTCGCCCTGTGCTTTAATATTGCTTTGCTGTATTAAAATGGTAGCTATTTTACTAAAGAATTGTTGTAACTCTTGGTTGAAATGGAAAAAGCTATAACCAAATAGCGTGCTAGGTTTTGCAAGTTGTGCTTTTAGCCAGTCTTGCCCCGTTTTATCATAGTGGATAAAGGTTAGTATTTTATCGGCATAGTGATATAAAGCTAATGATTGGCTTTCGTTTACCATATCGTGTTGTAAGGCTGTACCTAATAAGCTAATAGGCAGTTTATTAAGCCATACTAATAAATCAGTTATTGTTATAGCGATATATTGTTGATAGAGGGCTATGGTTTGTTCTCGTGCTGTTAGGTGGTCAAAGACGCTATTAAAATCTAGTTTGCGCCTTAGCTGGCGGGTGTTGTTCCATTCTTCAATATGTTGTTGCCATGTGGTTATAACGGTCTCGCCCTCTATGTTGGTGGTGGTTACTTGTTGCTTGGGTAGTTGTTGCCATTTTGCTAAAAATTCTTTTTTACAGGTTTCAACTAAGGTTTGTTGTGCGTTTGCTAGGTTTTCCTGTGCTGTGGAATATGTACCACTTTGATAGATAGCTAATAGGCTAGCGGGTTCGAGTAGGTCGTTGCACACGTCTTTTAGGTATTGGTATTTTTTACCCGCCCCTTGTTGCAAAATGCTATCAGGTATAAATTCTTCAATCCCTGCGCCACAAGTGGGTATAAGTATTTGTGCAATATTATTTTTGCGTTGTTGGCTATGTTCGTAGGCTTCCATTGCGCTAATGGGATAAGCCGCATTTAACAGTAGGTCATCAATAATCGCTAGCGGGTCATCTAGGGCGATAAATAAAGCGTTCATAGGGTCGTTAAGATGGGCGATTAGTTCAGCTTTGGGAATGCTAATTGCTTGCTCACGTTTAAAGCCCTGTTGATGTTCAGTAGTTGTATTTGTAATGGTCGATGATAGGAAAGTAGTATTTGCTTGTTCGCTAAATATATCCGCTACACGTTTATCAATCTGGTTAATATATTCGGCATGGGGGGCGGTCATGGTGGCTATAAATTCAGGTAATTTAATTAACCGCATTGTTTGCTTGTGGTCTGTTTCTTTGATTGCTTTAAATTGACGGTGTGTCCATTGTACGGGGGAATAGGTTATATATACATGTTGGTTAGCGTTAAAGTAGAGGGCATATTCTGCCGCGCCTGTGGCTTGTCTTTGGTCTTGGGGTTGGTTTATATCGGTTTTTTTAAAGGTGGTTAATTGCCCTATTTTGTTAGGTGGGGTTATTTCGTACTCTGTCCAATCGTTTTCAAGTGTCCATATATAAAGCCATCCTTTACGCAATGGTCGCAAGGTATATTCACGGGTTTGTAAGGTGGGTAGATCGTTGTTAAATAGGGTATCTTGTTTAGTGAGTGAGTGATTGGTTTTTTTATGGGTTAGTTTATGCCAATCATCAGGGGTTAATTCTGCTTGTTGTGCTAATGACTCTAAAAATGGATTTTCATTAATCGCATAGCGTACAGGATAGATAGCGATTGTAGGGGATTGTAAAGGACAATTAGCTTGATAGCTGGCGGCTGTGGCTTTAAAGTTGTTTTTAATTAATGTTTCAACGGTTGGGATATAGTTTTGTTCGTTGTGATTAGTCATGGTTGTAACTCCATGTAGTAGTATTAGCAATGTTTAATGGGCGTTGTGCAAAAAAGGCGGCTAAGTTTTTTTCTAGCGGTAAGGGCTTATAGTGCGGGTTATCCGCTAGCCATTTTTGATAGTCGCCTTGTTGCTCGGTGGCGAATTGGTCGCCATATTCACAGCGCAAAATTGCAAACATTGCAATGCTTTGTTCACTAATAATTTGTTGTTGTTTGGCTTGCTGTAAGCAGTTATTAAGCCATTGGTTTATTTGTATATCATTAGCTTGTTGAAAATAGGTAGGGTAGGCTTGAATAATTAGTTTGTGTAGTTTTTCCTTTAGTCTAAATTGATAAGCTTTGTCTAGTGCTTCTAATTGTGGGTTAGCCAGTTTATTTATGGGTAAGTCTTTTTTTTCGGTTTGAGGGTTTATAAATTTATCCCATATTAAGGGTTGTGGTGTGTAATAGTTTGCTATGGGTTTTATGACTTGCCATTGTTGAATAGGGTTAAGTATGTCGGTTAGTTGGTCGTGGCTATAGCTGTTTAACCAATACCATGTTATTAAAGGATCAGCGAAACGAAATAATGATGTAATCCCTATTTCATCTTGAATAGTAATTAATTGGCTAAGGTGTTGTGCTATGACTGCTAAAGGTTCTTTACTATAAATAATAGTTGTACTGTTATACCATGTTGCTTGTATTTTATTAATCAGTGTTGAGTTAGCTAAGGTAGCTACTAGAATAGCCCCTAAATCATAGTTAGCTTGGAAAGGTGTATTTATATATAGGGGTAATATCTGTAACGGTTCATTAAGGCTATAAAGGTCATTGATCGCACTTTGGCGCATTACCCCATCTATTAAAATATAGC